>DAOUBN010000246.1:0-3210 GCA_034432815.1 Anaerolineae bacterium
GGAGTGCTGCATAAACCCATGCTTTGAGCTGGTGAAGGGGGTGCGGTTCCGCCCCCTGGGGGAAAAGGAGGGTTCATCTTTCCAGAGGCTCCCCCCGCCCTTTCCTTCCTTTTCCTAAAGGGGCGAGAAGGGAACTCCTGCCACCCGGCCACGAGGGGGACCCTGACCGCGGGCCAACCCTCAGCCAGCGAGGGTGGGGAAAGAAAAAGTGGGGGTGTCCCCCCATTTCCTCCCCGTCAGGGGGATTTCATCCCCCTGCACCCCTTGTTTTCCCCCTTCAAGGGGGTGGGGGGCAAAGCCCCCTCCCGGGGGGATGCGGGAGGTCCCCCAAGCGGGGGGTGCAGGGGGGGCGGAGCCCCCATGCCAGGGAGTGTGGGGGATGTGCCCCCAGAAAAACAAATCAAGGGGCGAGCGGGAAACTCCTGCAACCCGCCCCCGAGGGGGCCCCTGAACCCCGGCGAACCCTCAGCAAACGAGGGTGGGTAAAAATGGGTGGGGGGACACCCCCCATGCCCCCCGTCAGGGGGACTTCGTCCCCCTGCACCCCCTGTTTTCCCCCTTCAAGGGGGTGGAGAGGGCGGAGCCCCCTCCCGGGGGGATGCGGGGGGTCTCCCCGGGAAAAACAAGCCAAGGGGCGAGCAGCCTTTTCCCATGGGTAAGGAGCACCTCTGGCGCACGGCGGCGGTGAATTCCATAGTCCTGGAAGAGTTGAGGGAGCTTGGAGAAGCTTTCTCTCAGCCTCCCCCCATCCCTGCCGTGGTCCTTAAGGGCGGCGCCCTGGCTTTCACCCTCTATCCCGACCTCTCCTTCCGCCCCCTCAGCGACCTGGATATCCTCGTGCCCGAGGAGTGCCTGGAGGAGGCGGTTGCCCGGGTCCAGGCTCTGGGCTACAGGGAAGCGAGCCCGGAGGTGTTCCCTGGCCAGAGGAAAGGTTTGGAATTCCACTGCAAGTTCGCAAAAGAGGGCCTGCCGATAACTCTGGAGCTTCACTGGGGCCTTGCAGCCAGCAGGCGCAGCCGTTACGCCCCCGATATGGCCTGGTTCTGGGCCCATGCGGAACCGCTGCCGCTGCCCTTCCCATCCCCGTTCCTGACGCTGGATCCGACGGCCCATCTCCTTTACCTCACTTTCCATGCGATGTTTGAGCACGGCGAGGCGGAGCTTGACCCCAAATGGCTCTACGATATCCACCTTCTGGTGGAGAGGGAGGGGGAGCGCATAGACTGGGAGGAGTTGGCCGGGAAAGCTATCGCTTTCCGCTGGGCGGAAGCCACGGCGCGGGCTTTTGAGAGATGCTCCGCGCTCTTCGGCACCCGCTTCCCTGATGGGGTTCTCCAGCTGCTGAAGGAAGGGGGCGATGAAGGCGCGCTCAGGATTCTGGAGCGCAGGGCCCTCCCCCGCCGGAAGGGCGAGAAGGCATGGGATGCGTTCTGGACGCTGGACTGGCGCGGCAGGCTCAGCCTGGGGCGTTCCATCCTGTTCCCATCCCCGGCCTTCGTGCGCTGGCGTTACCAGCCGAGGCCCCAGTGGCTCTGGCCTCTCTTCTACCTTTACAGGTGGTTTGACATAGCCCGGGAGGGGGTTTACCTTCTGGCGCGAAGGGCGAGGCCCGGCCTCCTGATCGCCCTGGGGTTTCTGGCCGGAATGCTCCTTGCCTGGCTCCTCTGGCCTCCCCGCATCGCCTTGACCTGGAAGACGGCAAGCGAGGTGGATGCCGTGGGCTTCTTCATCTACAGGGCCGATTCCCCCCAGGGCCCCTTTGTTCGGGTCAATGAAGTTCCGATCCCCGCCCTTGGTGATGCCCTGGCCGGCGCCTCATACAGTTACGAAGATCGGGATGTGGCCTGGGGCAGGGTCTATTTCTACCAGCTTGAGGAGCTTGAACGCAGCGGCAACCGCAGGCGCTATCCTCAGGTGGTGAAAGGGCAGGCGGGCGTGGGCTGGCCCGGAGCGCTGGCGATGGGAGTGCTGGCGGGAGCTCTCGCCTGGGGAGCATCGCGGTGGAAAAGGAGCCGGTCGTGAGGTGGACTCTGGAGATAGGGGGCGTTTCCCTGAGGATTGAGGGGCCTGCTCGCTGGGTGACGCCCTTTGAAAGGGCCTGGGGCTGGTGGTCTGGCCAGTCCCCTGGCTGGATTGCCCTTCTGGAGGAGGACAAGGATTTACCCCCGCCTCAGGCCCCTCTTTTCACCGTCCTTCCCCGCTTCCGGGACGGCCTCTGCCTCCTTGAGGCACCGGGGTTTGAGGGGGAGATCGCTCCCGGCGAGAAGCGCGCCAGGCTGAGGGCGCACCCGGAGGCTTCCCCGGGCGACGTGGCCTATTTCCTCCGCACGGCTTTCGCCCTGTGCGCCTTTGAAGCCGGAGCGGTCCTCTTCCACGCCGCGGGCCTGGTGCACAGGGGCGAAGCCTTCGCTTTCTTCGGCCCTTCGGGAAGCGGCAAGACCACCCTGGCCCGCCTCTCGGCGGGAAAAGAGGTACTGAGCGACGACCTTCTGCTCCTGTGCCCATTGCCCGGGGAGGGGAAATGGGAAGCCCGGGCAACGCCCTTCAGTCTGTGCCGGGGCGCAAGGCTATCGGCGCCGCTGCGGGCCCTGATGCGGCTGGTCAAGGCGGAGGAGGATAAACTTATGCCCCTGCCTCCTGCAGTGGCTCTGGGGGAGGCAGTGGCCTCTTCTCCAGTGGTCAATGCCGACCCCCAGCGCTTGCCGGAACTCTTCGCCCGCTGGGAAGAGATTCTCAAGGAGGTGCCAGCCTTCGCCCTTCACTTCCGCAAGAGCAACGCCTTCTGGGAGGTCATAGATGCTGAGCTTGGACGAAGTGCTGGTCCAGGTCCCCGGGGCCCTGAGCCATCAGACCGGCGATGAGCTTGTGGTGGTCCTGCCGCAAGAAGGGCGCTTCATCGTGCTCAACAGGACCGGAGCTCAGGTCTTCCGGATGATGGATGGGAGCCGCACCCTCGGGGAGATCGCTGAGGTTCTGAGCGAGCAATACGGCATCCCGGTTGAGCAGGCGCAGCGGGACGTGCTGGCTTTAGCCGGCAAGCTCCTGGAGCGCGCTGCCGTGACCAGGAGGGAGGGAAGCGGTGGGCCATCGTAAGATAATGCTACTTGCCATTGTCCCCGCCGTGGCCATCCTCTTGCTCATAACCCTCAACCTTGCCCTGGCCCAGGGCGGCGGCAACCCCGCCGACATCGTGATAAGCGAGGTGATGTT
>DAOUBN010000247.1:0-3140 GCA_034432815.1 Anaerolineae bacterium
TCCCCCTGACGGGGGGAGGGGGGGGGTGCCCCCCCACGAAAACAAAATTGGGGGCGAGGTGGCACCTCCTGAAACCCGCCCACGAGTGGGAGCCTGAAGCCAGGCTGAGCCGCAGCAAACGGGGGTGGAAAAGAGGGGTGAGCCCTCATGCGCCCCCCTTTTGAATTCTGGCGAGGGCTCTTTTCGCCCCCGCAATTGATAACCCCGCGCTCGCAACCAGGCTCACGAAAAGGCCAAGCATGAAGGAAGCCGGCCTGTAAACGAATTCAACCGTATATTCCCCTCCGGGCAGTCTCACCGCCCGGAAATAGCCCCACACTTTCCGCACCGGAAGGGCACCGTGCTGGGTGGAGCGGGCTTCCCAGCCGGGGTAGAAAGCATCGGCAAGAACCAGGTAGCCAGGTTCTTCCAGGCGCACCTTTATGACCACCCTCTCTTCATCGTAGCGCTCTATTGAAACTTCCTCTGCCGGATTGATGCTCCGTCTAACCGCTTCTTCCAGGGCAAAGGGATCCCCCAATTCCTCGGGCACGGCCTCCTCGCCGTGCACAATTATCGCCCTCGGCATGCAATCCAGGTTCTCGTAAATTTTGACATCGCCCGAGTGCACCAGAGCAAAAGGCCCCTGGTCGGAAACCACAAGGGGCTGGAAGGAACCTGCCGGCCTGTTGAAGAGAGAGGCCCCTTTCAGGCGCCAGCGTCCTTCCTCCAGCAACCCCCGGAAAGCGACCTTCTCCACCTTTTCCCAGGGCTCCCATTCCTTCCGGGAATAGAAGAGGCTGGAGCCTTTCATTGGCGGTTCGGAAAAGTCGGGCATCTTTCCGGCGAGGCGGGCACACTTTTCCCCTGAGCAGAATTCGGGGGATGTGTCTTCCCCTGCTTTGATGAAGTAAAGCTTTCTCCCGCCTCCTTCCGCGAAAATCTCCACCTCCGCCACTGGGGTCCCTGGCTCCGGGTCTGCCCCTTCAATCCACGAGATAAAGCCGATCCCTGTGGCGGGGAAAGGCTCCGGGAGGGTGACCGTCAGGGCGTCCCCTGCCCCGAGGGAAGCGCCAAAGCTCAGGTCGTAGTAGACCCCGTCCACCCAGAGGTCGTAAACTTTATCCGTTACCAGGAAGCGCACGTTGAAGAGGTCCAGCAGGGGGTCGGGCGGCGGGGCATGGATGAATTGATAGAGCCGGCCATCCATGGCCTTCTGGCCGGCGTAATGCATTTGTCCCGTGACTTTCACGAAATCCTGCAGGGGCAGAAGCCCCCCGTCGTAGCCGTCAACCGTCTGGAGGCTGTGGAGGGAAGGGAGGTTCGGGGCCAGGATTTCCTTCTGCTTCACGGCCACCACGAAATCGTAAAAGGCTTCTTCCCCCAGGAGCCCAAGGTAAGCTGAGCGCATCTCCTCCAGGTCCCCGGGGTCAAAGACGAGAGAGGAGAAAGAGAGGAAGCGGAAGATCTCCCCTTTCTCCCGGACAAGGGCCAGGTGCAGGGGGGCGGTTCGCCAGGTGTGGAAGGCCTGGGGGGCGGTTGGGTGATTTACGGGCATGCTGCCAGAAGCCAGAACCAGTTCGGAGGCCAGGATGAGCGCGGCAGGCCAGGTTGGGAAGCCTTTCATCCTCACCGCCAGGATCAGGGCCAGGCTGAGAAGGCCCCAGGCTCCCCACGCTGTAAGGGAGGAAAGAGGCGGAGGCGAGGAGGTGAAGGAGGGGATGAAGAGGAGCAAGCCTGCTCCCAGCAGGGTGAAATAGGCCTTCAGGGGGATGGAGCGCAGGCGGTCCAGGCCGAGCCCCGCAAGGATCGGGAGCCCGAGAGCGTAGAGGAGCATCCACCGGGCTGGAGCCCTGAAAGAAGAGAAGCCGGGGACGAAATCGTAGAGGAGGCGGTAGAGGGGGTTAGCTCGCCCGAGGGCCAGGAAAAGGCCTGAGAAGGCCATCGCCGCCCATGGCCATTTGCTTTTACCGGGGGAAAGCAGACCAGCCGCAGCCAGAAGCAGGCACATGAACCCTTCATAAGCCATATATTCGGTGAAGGCTCGGCTTCCGAAGATGGCTTCGGGCTCCAGCCCAACTGGAGGCAGAAGGGAGTAAGCCAGGAGAAGGGGCCGCAGGGAGAAGGCCGTGGCGTCCTGGTAGGCAAGGCCGTGGCTGCGGATGGACAATCGGGCAAGTTCCAGGGTGGGGATGAGTTGAACTGCTGCGAGGCCCGCTCCGGCGCCGCAGGCGATCAGAAGCTTGAGGAGGCTTCCGCCCCTGTCCTGGAAAGCACGGAACAGCGCGTAGAGGCCTGCGGCAACAAGGCTTATGTAAAGGGCCTGGAGGTGCCCAGCGAAAACCATAAGGCAGAAAATGGGAGCTGCGGCGAAAGGATTGCGGTCCACAAGGAGGATGAAGAGGGGAAGCCAGGCCACCACCGTCAGCTGGTTCACATGCTCGGCCTGGGCCACCAGGAACCCTCCTGCCGAAAACCCCACAGCCGAAAGCAGTGAAGCTTCCCTGGAAAGCCCGACCCTCTTCCTGGCCAGGAGCCAGACGGAAAAGCCTCCCAGGAAGAGGTGGGTAGCTATGGAGAACTTCACAGCCTGCGGTGGGGAAAGCCAGATCAGGAGGGGCCAGTTCAATCCGTAGAAGAAAGAAAGCTGAATGTTGGCCAGAAGAGGGCTGCCCATGAAAAGATAAGGGTTCCAGAGGGGGAGCCGGCCTTCTTTTATGGCTTCGGAGGCGAGGTGCCAGTGAGGGTAAAAGTAAGTGAAGAGATCCAGGCCGACCAGGATGCGGTTAGTGAAGAGGGCATGGCGGGCCAGAGCCAGCACAACGCAGAGAAGGAAGGCAACCGCGAAAAAGTCCTTTTTCCTGCTCAATTCCTGCCTCCAGGAGTTGCGCCAGTTATTATATCCTGGGCCCCGAAGTTTGCCAATTTTCAAAGCCATTTTCTTTTTCCCCGCCCTCGTTTGCTCAGAGTTCGCCGGGGTTCAGGGTTCCCCTCGTGGCCGGGTTGCGGGAGTTGCCTTCTCACCCCTTTGATTTGTTTTTCTGGGGGCACATCCCCCAGGCCCCCTGCTCCCCCGATTGAAAAATGGAGGTGGAGGGGGCAAGGCCCCCTCCCAGGGGTTCGGGGGATGTGCCCCCGAAACTGAAGTTTGGCCTTTTTAC
>DAOUBN010000248.1:0-17486 GCA_034432815.1 Anaerolineae bacterium
CGTGGAGGTGGCAACTCACCCCCAGTTTTTGTTCTCTCGGGGGCACATCCCCCGAACCCCCTGGGAGGGGGCATGGCCCCCTCCACCCCCCTTTTTCAATCGGGGGGTGCAGGGGGGCTTTGCCCCCATGCCAGGGGTATGGGGGGTGTCCCCCCAGAGAAACCAATTAAAGGGGCGAGAAGGCAACTCCCGCAACCTGGCCGCAAGGGGGACCCTGAACGCGGGCGAGTCCTCAGCAAACGAGGGTGGGGAAAAAGAATGGGCGGGAGCATACCCACCGTCCCTTGGCAGGGGGACCCAGCCCTCTTGCACCCTTCATTTTTCCCCCACCTTCTGCCTGGATGTGCGAGAGCGTTAAAAAGCGCTGTTAGCCGGGCATGGACTTGCCTTTTACTGGAGTTTGTGCTAAAATGGAAATAGCCCTGCTGTGTGCGTGATGCGAAAAGGGGGTTCGAGCCAACACCCGACCCTGGGAAGCTTCCGCAGGAGGGGATGCGTTAGCCCTCGGGGCGAGGCAATAACCGACGGGAAGCTTCCAAAGTAAGTTTGGAGGGTCGAACCAGTTCGCACACGGCACAGCGGGGATTTTTATTGAGGAGCTTAAGGTGGATCTTGCCAGGGAAGGGGCTCTGGTCCTCCTCATCAGCGAAAGGGGCAAGCGCTTTGTCCTGAGGCTTTCTCCCGGAAAGCGCTTTGAAACCCAGTTCGGCTATGTAAGGCACGAGGACATCATAGGCAAACCCTTCGGCTCCGAAGTCCAGTCCCACCTCGGGCACAGGTTTCTCCTCCTGGAGCCCTCCACTTTTGACCTCATCCAGTCCATCCCCCGCATAACCCAGATAATCTACCCGAAGGACGCCGGATACATCGTCCTCAAGCTGAACCTGATGCCCGGGAAGAGGGTTGTGGAAGCCGGGACCGGAAGCGGCGCCCTGACCATGGTCATGGCCAGGGCTGTAATGCCTTCGGGGCGGGTCTACTCTTACGAGGTCAGGCCCGAAATGCTCCGGTTCGCGCACCGCACCCTGGAGCTGGCCGGAGTCTTGGATTACGTGGAGCTGAAGGAGAGGGATATCGCCCAGGGTTTTGACGAGAAAGACGTGGATGCCTTATTCCTGGACCTTCGCACCCCATGGGAATACCTGGCTCAGGCCAAAGAAGCCCTCAAGCCCGGGGGATTCTTCGGGGCGCTTGTCCCTACGGCCAATCAGGTTATAAACCTGCTGGAGGGCCTGGAGAACCAGGGCTTCGTGGATGTGGAGGTGGAGGAGCTCCTCCTCCGCTCTTACAGGGCCGTCCATGAGAGGCTCCGCCCCGATGACCGGATGGTGGCCCACACCGGTTACCTGATCTTCGCCCGGAAGGCGGAAGATGTCGGAAAGGGGTGGTTTTCCTTCCACCGGGGGAGGGCCTGGCGCTTCCAGAGGAAAGAGGACCTCAGCGGTTGAATTTGACGATTGTCACCCCTTCGCCGCCTTCGTGAGGGTGAGCGTGGTAGAAAGAGGCCACAAGGGGATGCTCCGCCAGATACTCCCAGAGGGCCTGGCGCAGGGCACCGGTTCCTTTGCCGTGAATCACCCTCACCTTCTCCAGCCCGGCCAGGAAAGCCTGGTCCAGGTAATGGTCCAGGAGGAAGAGGGCTTCTTCCACTTTCATCCCCCTCAGGCTTATCTCACCGGGCACCTTTGAGGGCTTCGGAACCACCACCGTCTCAGCCTGGGGGACGCTCAGGCGAGCCGACTGGCGCTTTTCAAGACGATCCAGGGGCACTCTAACCCGCCAGTTATCCACCAGAACTACCGCTTCCCCATCCATCAGAGCTATAACCTCGCCGAAGGAATTGAGGCCGTGCACCCAGACGTGATCGCCCACAGAGATCGGGCCTGGGATTGGGGGAGGAGGCGGGGAAGGGAGGCTTTCCTCCAGCTTCTGGATTTCCTGGAGAGCTTCCTTAACGGCTTCGGGGGAGCGCTGGAATTCAACCCTCGCTTTGAGCCTGGCAAGCTCCGCCCGGAGTTTTTCAATCTCCTCCTGGGCCTGCTTCCTCGCTTCCTCCAGGATGCGGCTCCGGTCTCTCTCCAGTTCTTCCAGCCTCTGGCGGACCTCTTCCTCCCACTGCTTCGCCTTCTCCAGGGTCCTGCGGGCTTCTTCCTCCATCTCCCTGGCCTGCCTGAGGGATTCCTGGATCTGGGCGAGGAGGGCCTCAGCCTCCAGCCTCTGAGGAGGCAGGAAATCCCTGGCCTGGCGGATTATCTCGGGGTCAAGCCCGAGCCTTGAGGCTATCACCAGGGCATTGGATTGACCCGGAAGCCCTATCTTCAAGGTGTAGGTGGGTGCCAGAGTTTCCGGGTCAAACTCCATTGAGGCGTTTTCCACTCCGGGGGTGGCATAGGCGTAAGCCTTCAATTCGGAAATGTGGGTGGCCACCAGGGTGGTAATGCTTCTCCCCCTTAGGTGAGCCAGCAGGGCTCTGGCCAGAGCCGCCCCTTCCACCGGGTCCGTCCCCGCCCCGAGTTCGTCCAGAATCACGAGGGAGCGGGAATCGGCCCTGTTCAGGATGCGGATTATGTTGCCCATGTGGGAAGAGAAGGTGGAGAGGCTCTGCTCTATGGATTGCTCATCCCCGATATCGGCGTAGATGCCCCGGAAGACCGAAAGGGATGAGCCTTCCTCGGCCGGGATGGCGAGGCCTGCCTGGGCCATCAGCGCCAGGAGGCCAGCCGTCTTAAGCGTAACCGTCTTGCCGCCCGTGTTGGGGCCGGTTATCACCAGGATGAAGTAATCGTCGGTGATGTAAATGTCCACGGGAACAACCCTGCGGGGGTCCAGAAGGGGGTGGCGAGCCCTCTTGAGGTAAAGGGTTGAGCCGGGATGGACGAAGGAATCCCTCAGGACAGGACCTTTCCAGGGGACAAGCCTGGGGATCGTGGAACTGGTGGCCAGGGCGTAGCGGGCTTTGGCAAAGGCCAGGTCAATTTCGGCCATGATCTCCACGGCGCGGCGGAGGTAAAGCTCCTCTTCGGCTATGAGGCGGGTCAGGCGCGCCAGGACCCTGCGGATTTCCTCTTCTTCCAGGAGTTGAAGCTCCCTGAACCTGTTCCCCAGTTCCACCACTTCCAGCGGCTCCAGGAAGACCGTGACCCCGCTGGCGGATATATCGTGGATGAGGCCCGGGATGCGGCTTTTGAACTGGGCTTTCACCGGGATGACGAAACGCCCGTGGCGCTCGGTCACGATGGGCTCCTGGATGAAAGGGGAGATGGAGGGCGAGGAGATTATCTCGTGGAGGCGGTTGAGGAGAAGCTCTCGGGTTTCCCTCAGTTCCCGGCGCAGGCGCTTGAGCTCGGGGGAAGCGTCGTCAAGGATATCCCCCTGCTCGCTCACGGCCTGCCCTATCTCGCGAGCCAGCCAGGTGTAATCCTCAATCCCCCTGGCCTTTCCTGAAAGGAGGGGAGCCTTATCGGCGTAGCGGGTCAAGGCCCTCCGCAGCCGGACGGCTGCCAGGATCGTGCTCTTCACGGCGTTGAGTTCCTGGGGCAAAAGGATTTGCAGCTTTGAGGCCCTGTCCAGGATCGGGCGAATATCTGACGCCCCTGCTATGGGGAGATCGGCTTTTTCCTGGAGCAGGGATATGGCCTCGGCTGTTTCCCTGAGCCTCAGCTCCACCTCTTTCTCATCCGGAGATGGGCGCAGGGAAAGGGCAAGCTCTCGGCTCCCCTCAAAAGAGGCGTAGGAAGCCAGTTTCTCCAAGATCTTGAAAAACTCCAGGGTCTGAAGGTCCCTTTCTTCCACCGAAAAGACACCCTTTTACGGGATTGAGAAAATCTTCACCCTGTCCCTATCATACACCAGGGTGGCGAAACGGGAAAATTTCTCCTCTGCTGCGGGGGTGAGGCCGTAAGTTTCCCGCTCCAGGGGGCCAATGTAAATGTAACGCACTCCATACTTTTGGGCGAGTTCCTTCGCCTCCTCGGGGTCGGGGGTGACGTAGAGCCGGGAGATGTCGGGCTTGCGACGCGCCGGCTCATCGTAAGAGCCGCGCCACTGGAGTTCGTGGAAATCCCATCCCAGAACTGTCGGGAGGCCGGTGTGAGTGGAAATCCTGGCGTAATAGGTGTAGGAGCCGCCGGTAGCTTCCAGGATGACGGGCGCACCTTCAATGTTCTGGTTGAGCCAGAGGATCGCCTCGTAATCGGCTGGGTTGGTTTCTCTGAGGTAAGCGGTTCCGTCCAGAGTCAGGGGACCCCTCCCCTCGGCAAAGGCCCTCGTGAAGGAGGAAGCGAGGGGGTAGTAGAGTCCGGAACAGACTAACAGGAGGATGATGCCCTGCCACGTCCTTTTAAAGAGCGAGCCCTCGCTGGAGAGCTTGTGGAGGGCGAAAGCGGAGGCCAGTCCCATCATGACCCAGGCCTGGTAGTAGAACTTGAAGACGGTGTTCATCCTGGTCCCAAAGGAATCCCTTATGTAGACGAACTCCACTGCAAGGGTCAGGAGGAGCCCCAAAAGCCATAGCAGCAGAGCGAAGGCCGAAGGCTCATCATCCCTGCTCAGAAGAGAAAGGAAGGCCGTCAGGGCCAGAGGGATGAGGATGGCCGGAAGGGGCCTCCGGAAGAGGGCGCACATCAGGGCCAGGAAAACGGCGATCCCCAGCAGAGCCACAGGTGACCTTTTCAATTCTGGAGGACGGAACGGGAAGAAAAGGGCTGGCCCTGCCAGGATGAAGGGCGCAAACATAATGAAATACTGGTGGACCCTGGTGGTGTTGAAGAGGACAGGCAGGATCCCTCCAGCCTGGGAGCGGAAGCCTGTGTAGAAGGGGATATACAGGGCAAACCCGAGCGCTCCCAGGATCAGGAGGAGGTTGAAGGCTCTGGCCAGAGGGCCTTTTTCCCCGTTCCGGTGGAAGGCAAGGGCAGCGGAAGCTCCAAAAAGCGCCAGGTAAATGGGAAAGTCCCAGGTGTTCAGGAAGCCGAGCCCTCCCAGGATAAGACTTTGGAAGAAAAGATCGGGCCAGGGAAGGGCCGGGCGGGGGGAATAGAAGAAGTTAAGGGCCAGGCCCGTGGCCATCAGAACGAAGGGCAACGCCAGGACATGGGGGTGCAGGTCGCCCAGGAGGAAGCTGAAGAAAGGGAATTCATCAATTACCTCCTGATCCTGCCCCAGGAGGTTGCGGTCGTGGATCACTCTGGAAGCCCTCCACCACCACCAGAAGTCCACCGGATGCCAGGAATCGGGGCAGAGGGGAGCATGGTCCATCCCCTTTATATCAACCCAATCCCAGAAAGCAGCCGATCCCACCCCCTTGCAGTGGAGAAGTTCCAGCAGTCCTTCCTGGTTTCCCATGATGACCACTAGGATTGCTCCGAGCAGGGCCCAGCGGAACGCCTGCCTGAAAGAGCTCCCACCTTTCTTCACCAGGCTGTAGACTACTCCGAAGGAGCCTGTGGCGGCGAGGGCGAAGAGAGAAGCTATTGCGAGGTTGAAGGCCACACCTGAGGGGGTTGCCGTCAGTCTGGCCAGGAGAGCCACCATCACATAGCCGAAGTAATAATAGCTTATGGCGAACCCTGAAAGCCATGGGTCGTGGGGAGGGAAGCTCTGGCTCCTGAGGACGGCATTCAGGAAGGCCAGCTCCATAGGCTTTTCGGTGCCGGAAATTTCGGGGCGGAAGGCTTTGAAAAGCACGAAACAGGCGAAAGCCAGCGCGTTGATGAATTCAGTGGTGAGGATGAGAGAGCGCTCTTTCGCCCAGAAAGCCCCCAAATCCTTTCGGCCTGCTTTCCAGGAGATCAGCCATGCTGTGGCCAGGGCAGCCAGTATGCCTCCCTGGCTGTTCCTGATGAACCCGAAGGAGCATCCGAGCCAGAAGATCCAGGAAGTGAGGAGCAGGCCCAGGGGTCGGGCGAAGGGATATCCCTCTCCCGGGAGAGCAGAGAAGAGGCGCCGGGTCAGGGGTACTGCCATCGCGCCAATAACGCTCAGGGCAAGCCACCATTTGAGAGCAAACAGCACAACCACCCCCGCAGGTTTTTTCCTGCCTCTGATTTTACCAGAACAGGGCTCAAGGCTCAACACTTCTTTTGAAACCCGCCAGCGGCGGGGGGTGCCTTTTCGCCCCTTGATTTGCTTTCCTGGGAGCACATCCCCCATGCACCCCCGATTTTCCCCACTCTCGCTTACCGAGGGTTCGCCTCCTGAAACCCGTCCACGCTCCGTTTTTGACAACGGAGGCTTTTTGTGGTATAAAAGCATAAGAAAGAGATAAAGCCCTTCGTCCGAGTCTTGAAAGGGATGAGGACGAGAGGGCTTTACTTTTGGGGTGCGTTCTTTAAAAGAAAAAAACCCGGAAAGGAGGTGAGAAATGAAAGCTCTGGGCCGTCAGCTTGTGGTGGAATTCTGGGACTGCCAGGGGGACCTGAATTCCCCCGAGCTCATTGAGCAGACCCTGAAGGAGGCGGTCCAGAAGGCCAAGGCCTTCCTGCTGGATACCAGGGTCCATCAGTTCCAGCCCCACGGCATCTCGGGGGTGGCTGTGATAGCCGAATCTCACATCTCCATCCACACCTGGCCCGAATACCGATACGCAGCCGTTGACGCCTTCACCTGCGGCAACACCGACCCCGAGGCCGCCGTGGAACACATCCGCCAGGTGCTCAAGCCCAGAAGGGTGAAGGCCCTGAAGATAGAGAGGGGTCTCCTCCAGGATCAGAGCCTGCGCCTGGAATATAAAGAGCACGACACCTGACTCAAAAAACGAGCTGCTCATCGGGCAGCGGCTATTCCCTGGCAATTGGACCTCCTCTTCAGGGGCCCGATTGCCAGGGAAATTTTTATATCTGGGGAGGGGAAAGGGCTATGCTGGACCCTGACAAATGGATGTGGGAAATGCAGATGCCTGGAACCATTTTTGGCCTGAAAGTGAAAAGCTGGCTTGTCCGGAAGAAAACCCAGTATCAGGTTCTGGAGATAGCCATAACTGAGGACCACGGGCTGGCCATGAGCCTTGACGGGTGCTTCATGCTCACCGAAAGGGATGAATTTTTCTACCATGAAATGCTGGTCCACCCCACTCTCCTTGCCCTGCCTGCCCCTTCCTCAGTGCTCATAATTGGCGGAGGGGATGGCGGTGCCCTCAGGGAAGTCCTTCGCCATCCAGTGAAGGAAGCTTACCTTGTGGAGATTGACCGGGATGTCCTGGAAGCAGCCATGCAGCATCTTGAGCCCGTTCACAGGGGCTCCTTCTACGATCCCCGGGTCAGGATAATCACGACTCCGGGAGAGGAGTTCATCCTGAAGACAGAGAAAAGCTTTGATGCCATCATAGTGGACTCCACCGACCCCATCGGTCCGGCACGGAGGCTGTTTGAGGAGGAGTTCTTCGTTTCATGCCGGAAAGCCCTGAAACAGAAGGGTTTGATGGCCCTTCAGGCTGGCACCCCTCACCTTCATCCCGAAGAACTGGCCACAACCGTTCAGGCTCTCCGCAAGCTTTTCCCCTTTGTGGAAGTCTACCTTGGATTTATGCCCTCTTATCCTTCGGGAATGTGGTCCTACGTTGTGGCTGGGGGAAGGCAACCGAAAGTCAGGCTGAGCACCCTTAAGAGGAGATACATAGAAAGGGGGCTTGTGACGAAATACTACACCCCTGAACTTCACCTCGCCGCCTTCATCCTTCCCCTTTTCGTCCAGGAGCTTCTCTCCAGAGCCTCCACCTGAGGAGGAAAAGCTCCTTGAAAGCCCTGGCTATGACATCAAGGCGCGCTCCGGTCTGCTTGCCGGCGGGCCTCGGCAGGTGGGTGACCGGGACTTCCCGGAACCTGAAACCGGCTTTCTTCGCCCTCACCAGGAACTCTGCGCTGAAGGTGGCACCGAAAGACCGGATATGAGGGCCAACTTCCTCCACCACTTCTCGCCTGAAAAGCTTGAAGGCGCAATCCACATCCCTCACTGTGTAGCCGAAAAGCACCGTAACCAGGAAGCTCCAGCCCCAGCCGAAAAGCACCCTGAACCAGGGGTCCATACGCCTGGGCCGGTAGCCAGCTACCAGGTCGGCCTCGTTTATCAAGGGGAGCAATTTCTTCAACTCATCCAGCTTAAACTGGCGGTCGGAATCGGTGAAGAAAATGAGCTCCTTGGTGGCCGCCGTGATTCCCGAGTAAACCGCCGCCCCGTAGCCTCTGTTCCTCTCGTGGCGGATGAGGCGGACCCTGGGGTATACCTGGGCTTTTTCCATAACCTTCTGGGCGGTGCCGTCTTTGCTCCCATCGTCCACCACAATGATTTCGTAATCGTCAGTGATGGAGGAAAGGACCCGGTCCATTTCTTCAATCATGGGGCCGATGTTGGCTTCCTCGTTGTAGGCGGGCATCACGCCGGATATGGAAACCATGGAACTCTCCCTCTGCTTAATCCGGGATATCTACTGGGTAGCGACCCCACCTGAGAGCAGCGTCATACATGGCCACGATGTTCTGAGGCGGGACGTCGGGCTGGATGTTGTGGATTGGGGCGAAAACATACCCCCCACCTGGGGCAAAGGCGCGGAGCCTCCTCTTGACGTCCTCCTCCACTTCTTCGGGAGAAGCCCAGGGCAGAACAGTCTGAGGACACGAACCCCCGCCCCAAAAGCTCAGCCTGTCACCGAATTCTCTCTTGAGCTTTTCCGGCTCCATTTTAGCCGCGGCTGTCTGCACCGGGTTCAGTATGTCAACCCCCGCCTCAATCAGATCGGGTATGAGGTCGTAGACCCAGCCGCAGGAATGCAGGAACACGTATGCCCTGGTGTGAGTGTGGACCAGGCTGTAGAGTCTGCGGTGGTGTTCAAAGAAAAACTTCCTGTAGATTGCGGGGCTGAACTGGAGGCCCGTCTGGGTTCCCACATCATCTCCGAAACCGATCACATCCACGTATTCCCCCACTGCTTCAATGTAGCGTTTCAGATCGGCCAGGGCAGCATCGGCCAGCTTTGCTATGAGCTTTGAAGCGAATTCGGGGTTGAGCTTTAAGTCCATGAGGAATTCGGCCCATCCCCTGGCGAACTGCCCTCCTTCCACAAGGCTTCCCCCGAACCACCCGAAGATGGCGTATTCGGTCTCCTGTCGGAGGCGGCGAGCGGTGTGGTGCAGGAACTCCAGCTCTTCGTCGGATATGCGGGCTGGCTCAAAGCGCTCCAGTTCCTCCATGGTTGGCGCTTTTATAGGGGGCTCCTTGGGGAGGAAATGGTAAGTTCCCGCCGGCATCCAGTGAGCGATGCGTCCGTCGGCAGTCTTTATGAGCAGATCGCCTTTCGGGGTGCGCTCAGGTTCAAAATCTTCGGAGATAAGTGCAGGGGAGCCATCGGGCAGGGTCCAGGGCTTCCAGCGAGTGTTCTTAACCCCCGGTATCGGCTCAAGAGGGGGAAGTTCAATTACATCCACCCCGAACCGCTTCCTTACGGGCTCCTCCACTTCGGCAAGCTGGAGGATTATATTGGCAACTTTGACGGGCTGGCCGTCAATCCCGAGGTATTTCTTTAGGCGGTAATAGGCTACGGCATTTATCCCCGTAACCAGGGACCCGCCCAGGTCTATCGGGACCCGGTCGGGCTCTTTATGAGCCAGAGCTGTGCGGACCCTTTCCCTTGAATTCATGGCAATCAAATTATAGGCATCACTGCCCTTTCAGTCAAAAAGCCCCTTTCATTCCTCTCCCCAAAGGGGTAAATAAGGGGCGAGAAGGGAACTTCTGCAACCCGCCCCCGGGTGGGACCCTGAATTTGGGCGAACCATCAGTAATGGTGAACCCTCAGCAAACGAGGGCGGGGACTAAACTCCCCGAGAATTTAAGGCATGGATTTGCAGAAAAGGGAAAACAGGAATAGAATCATTCGGAATGTGCGAGGGGACCATAAAACCTTCAGGAGCAGGGGAAATGGCCGTCATTGAGGTCCACCGCCTGACGAAATTCTACGGGAAAGCCCGGGGCATAATTGATGTTTCCTTTGAAGTGGAAGAAGGCGAGATCTTCGGCTTCATAGGCCCCAACGGTGCAGGCAAGACGACCACCATCCGGCTGCTTCTCGGCCTGATCTTCCCGACCAGGGGAGATGCTCGCATCTTCGGCAAAGACGTCGTGCGTTTTGGGCCGGAAATCCGACGTTATGTCGGTTACCTCCCTTCCGAGGTTTTCTACTACGAGGGGATGCGGGTCATAGACCTGCTTCGCTACTCGGCCAGTTTTTACCCCGGCGATCACACCCGACGCCTCTATGAGCTTGCCGAGTATATGGAGCTTGAGCTTGACCGCAAGGTGGAAGACCTCTCCTACGGCAACCGCAAGAAGGTAGGCATTGTCCAGGGGTTGCTTCACAACCCCCGCCTGCTTTTCCTGGACGAGCCGACCCTGGGGCTTGATCCCCTGATGCAGCGCAGGTTCTTTGACCTAATCCGCCGGGAAAATCAGGAAAAAGGTGTCACCATATTCTTCTCCTCCCACATTCTAAGCGAGGTCCAGCGCCTCTGCAACCGCGTGGGGATTATCCGGGAAGGACGCATTGTGGAGATCGCAGACATCCAGACCCTGCAGAAAAACAGCTACAAGAGGGTAAAGATCTTAAGCCCCGAAGCCCAGCCCGAGCTCTTCAATCTGCCCGGAGTGGCCAACCTCCAGAGCGAAAACGGTGCCATCCAGTTTTACTTCAAAGGAGACGTCAATGAAATCCTGCAGCGGCTGGCCGGGATCCGTGTGGAAGATGTAACCATTGAGGACCCCACGCTGGAGGAGATCTTCATGCACTATTACGAATAAGGTGGGGGAAGATGAAACTGAACATCTACATCCACGAACTCCGTCAGCATTTGCGTTCGGTTTTTTACTGGTCCCTGGGCGTGGTTGCGGTGAATTTCTTCTACATGCTATTTTTCCCTCCTTTTGCCGAGCAGGCTGAGCTCATTAACAGAGCGCTGGCAAGTTTCCCCAGAGAGTTCCTCGCCGCCTTCGGCATGGACAGGGTCAACCTTGCCACGGTGCTCGGATATTACTGCCTGGTTTTCCTCTTCGTGCAGGTCATGCTTGCCATCCAGGCGGGAAACTACGGGGCCGGCCTTATATCCAGGGAGGAAAGCCAGTTCACGGCCGATTTCCTCCTCACGAAGCCGGTGACAAGGTGGCAGGTTTTCGCAAGCAAGTATCTTGCTGGCCTCACCACGCTGCTGGCGACCAGCGCGGTCGCATGGCTCAGTGCTTTCACCAGTATTGAGGCCTTCCGCGGCGGCAGATCCTACGAAACCCGCACGCTGATCCTGCTCTTGTCCAGCCTGATCGTCTTCCAGTTATTCTTCTTCCACGCAGGGCTGGCCATTTCCCAGTTTGTGCGGCGCATTCGCAGTGCCACCCCTTACGGGCTGGGGCTGGGCTTCGGCATGTATGCCCTGGGCGCTTTCAGCGGCATAGCAGGCGAGGTTAAACTGGAATGGATCACCCCTTTCAAGCACTTTGATCCCACCTACATTGTCAACCACCACGCTTTTGATATGCGTTTTTTCTGGCTGAATGTGGCCATAAGCATGATTGCCCTGGCGGTAGCTATATGGCGTTTCCTGACCCGGGACATACTGAGCGTGGGGGGATAACCTATGCGGATTTACAGGCGGGAACTGCGCACAATGTGGAAATCCTTAGCCATATGGACGGCGATCACCCTCGTGCTGATAGTGATTGCTGTGTCAAAATTCAAGGGCTATTATGAGAATCCCGAACTTCTGAAAGTGCTGGACTCCATGCCCAAAATGTTGCTGGAAGCACTGGGAATGACTGGGGCTTTCAGCCTGGCAACTCTCAAGGGTTTCTATGCGGTTATGTTTATCTATTTCGCCCTGATGGGCGCTATGGCCGCTGCGATGTGGGGCAACGGCGCGGCAACCCGGGAAGAACTCGCCCGCACCGCCGATTTCACCCTGGTGCTGCCTCTGCCGCGGGGCCGCATCCTCCTGGAAAAGTTCCTGGCAGCCCTGACGATGTGCGTCGCTTTTCCTCTCGTCACCTGGGCGATCTCCATCGTAGCCGTCCGCTCTTACAGCCCCGATCCGGATTTCTACCGCTTCCTGCGGCTTGAGATGCTTGCCATGTTTCTGATTGAGCTTATCTTCCTGGCCCTGGGGTTCTTCCTGGGCTGCTTTATGAAATCATCCAGGCGCTCGGGCTCCGCGGCCCTTGTGATCCTGCTGGCCGCTTATTTCCTCTCCATTCTCCAGGGGCTGGACAAAAGGCTTGATTTTCTGAAACACATCACCCCCTTCAAGTATTTTGAACCGGCCCGGTGGGCAGGAACCGGGCGCTTTGAACCCCTTTACCTCGCCCTCACGCTGGGGGCTTTCGCAACCTTAACTGCAGCTGGCTTCTGGGCTTACAGCAGGCGGGACATCGCTATTTAGCCCCCCTGTCCGGCAGAGTTGCCTTTTCGGGGCAGAGAGACCACAAAAAAATCGGGGCGGCCGGATTTGAACCGGCGACCACTTGAACCCCATTCAAGTGCGCTCCCAGGCTGCGCCACGCCCCGATTCCAGTTATAATTATACTCAAAAAGCCCGGCTTTGGCAAATTCAGCCTCCGGAGGTAACAACCGTGCTGGAGAAAGATATCGCCGAGATCCTCATTGATGAAAAGGCTCTCCAGGCCAGGGTCAGAGAGCTGGGGGAGCAGATTTCCCGGGATTACGAGGGGAAAAGGCCCATCCTGGTAGGGGTGCTCAAGGGTGCTTTCATGTTCATGGCCGACCTCATAAGGCATATCTCCATCCCGCACGAGGTGGACTTCATGGCCACTTCCAGCTACGGGGCTGCCACCGAAACCAGCGGCGTCGTCCGCATCCTGAAGGACCTGGATACCCCCATCTCCGGAAGGCATGTCCTCATCGTGGAGGATATAATTGACACAGGGTTGACCCTGGATTACCTCACCAGGATCCTCAGGGCCCGCAACCCGGCTTCCCTGCGCATCTGCGCCCTGCTGGATAAAAGGGAACGGCGCCGGATCCCAATCCCCCTGGATTACGTGGGTTTTGAGATCCCCAACAAGTTCGTTGTGGGCTACGGGCTTGATTTCGGGGAAATATATCGCAACCTCCCCTATATAGCCGTCCTCAAGCCGGAAATATACCAGGGACCGAACTCCCGCTGATCCCCATTTTGCTAAACCTGGACTTTAATGCTAAACTTAAAGAGCCTTTCCGAAGAGCGCCAGGCTGGAGGCTGGAGATGGAGAAACTGAAGAGCTTCTACCAGAACCATCCGGTGCTTTCCCAGTGGATTGTTCTTGCCATTGGAATGGTCGTGATCCTCATCCTGGCCGCAAGGGACCAGAACTTCACTCTCAGGCAGTGGCTTGCCCTGATAACGGCTACCGTGATCCTGGCTGGGCTGTGCGTCTGGATAATAAACTGGGAATAAAGCCTGGAGGCCTCCGATGCCAACACTGCTTCTCCGCCACGCCGATCTTATCCTCACGATGGATGACCGCAGGACCCGCTTCCACGATGGAGCAATCTTCGTGCGGGATAACCTCATTGAGGCTGTGGGACCCACCGCTCAGCTTCCCTCCAGCGCAGATGTGGTCATAGATGCCTCGGGGATGATAGTGCTCCCGGGCTTCGTCAACACCCACCACCATTTATACCAGACCCTCACCAGGGCAGTGCCGGAAGCCCAGAACGCCAAACTCTTTGACTGGCTCGTCACCCTTTACCCGATCTGGGCCCGCCTGACGGGCGAAGCAGTTTACATAAGCGCACTGGTCGGCATGGCCGAGTTGCTCCTTTCGGGCTGCACCACCACCACCGACCACCTTTACATCTTCCCCAACGATGTCTCGGTGGACGATGAAATAAGGGCGGCTAAGGAGATCGGCATCAGGTTTCACCCCTGCCGCGGCGGCATGTCCCTGGGACGCTCAAAGGGCGGCCTCCCGCCCGATGAAGTCGTCCAGACCGAAGAGGAGATCCTGGCCGATTGCGAGAGGCTCATAAAGACCTACCATGACCCATCCCCGGGCTCCATGTGCCGGATAGCCCTGGCTCCATGTTCCCCTTTTTCGGTAACGCCTGAACTGATGAGGGAGACGGCCAGGCTGGCCAGGCGCCACGGTGTCCTCCTCCACACCCACCTGGCCGAGACCACCGATGAAGAGGAGTTCTGCCTTGAGAAGTTCGGGATGCGCCCCCTTGACTACATGGCTCACCTGGGCTGGCTTGGGGAAGATGTCTGGTTCGTCCACGTGGTCCACGTGAATTCAAGGGACATAAAGATCCTGGCCGAAACAGGCTCCGGCGTCGCTCACTGCCCCACCTCCAACATGCGCCTGGGCTCGGGAATCTCCCCTGTGGTGGAGATGCTGAAGGCGGGGGTCGGGGTGGGGCTGGCCGTTGACGGCAGCGCTTCCAACGATAGCTCCCACATGCTGGCGGAAGCCCGGCAAGCCCTCCTCCTCCAGAGGGTCCGTTACGGCGCCGATTCCATAAGTGCTGAGGACGTTCTGGAAATGGCCACCAGGGGCGGGGCAAAGGTCCTGGGCCGGGATGACATTGGCTCCCTGGAGCCAGGCAAAGCCGCCGACTTCATCGGAATACGCCTGGAAAGGCTTGAGTATGCCGGAGCTTCCGTCCACGACCCCGTGGCTTCCCTCGTCTTCTGCTCGCCTGTAAGGGTTGACCTTGCAGTGGTGAATGGCAGGGTGGTCGTGGAGGATGGGGAGCTCCTCACTGTTGATCCGGAGGAAATCATCAGGAAACACAATGCGATTGCCAGGAAGATGGTAAGGGGTGAGTGAGGGGATGGGTGAGGCTATTCGCCTTATCCACTTTTCCGATCTGCACCTGGGCGTGGAAAGCCACGGCCCCATTGACCCGAAAACCGGGGTATCGGCCCGGGTGAAGGACTTCCTGGACAGGCTTGACGAAGTGGTGGACTATGCCCTGAAAAGCGAAGCCGATGTGGTCCTTTTCTGTGGGGATGCCTACAAGGGGCGCAATCCCCTGCCCACATATGAGAGGGAATTCGCTCTCCGCGTCAAGAAATTGGCCGAGGCCGGGATCCCCGTGCTCCTGGTGGGCGGTAACCACGACCTTCCGGAAACCCCTTACAAGGCCAGTGCTCTTGACATATTCAAGGCTCTTGAGGTCCCCAACGTCTACGTCTTCCGTCGGCCGGAAGTGTTGAAGTTGAATACCAGGCATGGTCCCCTGCAGGTGGCGGTTATCCCTTACCCGCCCAGGGCCCTCATCCGAACCATCATGGCGGAAAAGGGGGAAAATGTTTACTCACTTGAGGATGAAATAAAATCCCTTGCCGAAAGGCTTGACCCTGAAATTCCTTCAGTTCTGGCCGGACATTTCGGGGTTAGGGGAGCAAAGCCCAGTTCCGAAAGGGATATGATCTTCGGTGAGGAGTTTGAAGTCTCAGGAAGTGTCCTCCTCTCCGGTCCCTGGGATTACGTGGCTCTCGGCCACATTCACTGCTTCCAGGAACTGAGCCGCGGAGAATATCCCCCGATCGTCTATTCGGGCAGTCTGGAGCGGATAAGCTTCAATGAGGAGGGTGAAACCAAGGGGTTCGTTGAGGTCCAACTGAAGAAAGGCGAAGCCTCTTACCAGTTCATTCCGGTTAAAGCCCGCCCCTTCCTGACCATTGAGGCCGACCTCAGGGAAGAGAGAGAGCCGGAAAAGGCTCTCCTGAGCAAGCTCTCGGCCTACCGGGATAGGGCCAGGGGAGCTATTGTTCGGGTAATAGTTAAGGTCAGGGAGGGACAGAGGGTGAACGAAGAGAAGGTCCGGGAGGCTCTGGGGGATTGCTTCCATTTGGCGGGGGTTCGGACCGATTTTGAGAGGCATACCCGCTGGCATCTGGTGGCTGAAGAGCCTGTGGAATCCATTGACTGGAGAGAGCTTCTCAGGAAGTATTTTAAGGGCAAGAAGCTCCCCCAGGAGAGGATTGAGCGCCTCATCAGGTATGCCGAAAAGCTCAGGGAGGAGGTTGAAGGATGATCCTCGGCATCATGGGGAGTCCGAGGCGGGGCGGGAACAGCGAGATCTTGCTTGACCAGGCCCTTGCCGGCGCCAGGAGCGCCGGGGCCGACACTGAAAAGGTAGTGCTCAGCCTCCTCAACATCCAGGGGTGCACTCACTGCAACGGGTGCTGGGATAGCGGCGAATGCACGATCAGGGACGATATGGAGCTTTTCTACCGGAAATTCAGGGAAATGCAGGCAATTATTGTGGCTGCGCCCATTTACTTCCTCGGCCCCCCGGCGCAATTGAAGGCGGTCATAGACCGCTGCGAGACTTTCTGGGTGCTCAAGACGAGGTTCAACATCGGGGCATCGCCCACGGGAAAGAAGCGCCCTGGCGCTTTCATTTCGGTGGCCGGTGCTCCCGGCAAGCCCGATACCTTTGAGCCTTCGCGCCGGATAATCCGGGCTTTCTTCAGCACCATTGACGTGGCTTACACCGCTGAGCTCTTCTTCACAGAAGTGGAAGAACCCGGAAGCATCCGGGCTCATCCCACCGCTTTAGCCGAAGCTTACACCCTGGGGGTCAAAATAGCCCGAAGCCTCTAAGGGTAAGAGAAGCTCTCTCCGGGCCTGAGCACGACCCCCCGCGCCCTGGTTTCTTTCTCCACCGCTTTGACGAAGGCGTGGGGGTCCTGCTTTATTACATCAAAAGTGTCGTAGTGCATAGGGATGACCACTTTGGGTTCCAGAAGCTTGACAGCCCGCAGGGCATCCTCGGGCCCCATGGTGAAGTTATCCCCTATGGGCAGGAGGGCGATGTCTATCCCCTCTTCCCCTATGAGCTTCATTTCGTAAGTCAGGCCCGTGTCGCCAGCGTGGTAGATTTTCAGCCCTTCCATGTAAATGAGGAAACCGCAGGGGTTGCCTCCGTAGCTTCCGTCGGGCAAGGAGGAGCCGTGAAAGGCTGGGGTGAGCTTAACCCGCCCGAACGGGAAGTTCCATCCCCCTCCTATATGGAGCGGGTGGGCATTCACCCCCTGGCTCTGGCAGTATGAGGCGATCTCAAAGCTGGAGATCACCGTCGCGCTGTTGCGGCGTGCTATCTCAATCGCATCGCCCAGGTGGTCGCCGTGGCCGTGGCTGACCAGGACATACTGAACCTTAACCGCTTCGGGCCCTGAAGGAGCCATGGGGTTGCCAGTTATGAAGGGGTCTATAATAAGGCTTGTTCCAGCTCCTTCCACGATGAAACAGGCGTGACCGTAAAACGTAAGCTTAACCCCCATCGCTTGCCTCCTGGAGCTTTTTGGAAACTTATAGCACGGATTGCGGGAGCGGGCAAGCTCACTCTTTCCAGTCCTCTCCTATTATTCTGAAGTAGCGGGGTTCTTCCCAGCTGTTGCTTTCTGATGGGGGAAGGTATAGTGGGGGCTGGGGATGCTGAAACCCTCCACCCGGGTTTATCACTATCACCGGAGGCTGAGGGTAATTCTGGGGCCTATCCTCCT
>DAOUBN010000249.1:0-4419 GCA_034432815.1 Anaerolineae bacterium
CACATCGTAAACCACCCTTCCAACCCCGGGCCCTTCGTTGACAATGCGGCTGGATATGCGCGCCAGGAGGTCGTAAGGCAGGCGAGCCCAATCGGCCGTCATGCCGTCGGTGGAGAGGACCGCCCTTATGGCGACGATGTAATCGTATGCCCTGGCATCGCCCCTTACCCCTACGGAGCGCATGGGGGTGAGGATGGCAAAATACTGCCAGAGCTCGCCGGCCAGCCCGGCTTTCTCCACCTCCTCGCAGAGGATGGCATCGGCAGCCCGCAGGATTTTCAGGCGTTCAGGGGTTACTTCGCCCAGGATCCGAACGGCCAGCCCCGGCCCCGGAAACGGCTGGCGGTAAACCAGTTCTCTGGGGAGACCAAGGGCCAGGCCCACTTCCCGCACCTCATCTTTGAAGAGGAAGCGCAGCGGCTCCACCAGCTCAAAGGGCATGTCCTCCGGAAGGCCTCCGACGTTGTGGTGGGTTTTGATGCGGGCCGCTGCCTTCCCGGTAGGAGAAGCTCTGGATTCTATAACGTCAGGGTAAATGGTGCCCTGGACGAGGAACCGGATAGGACCAATACGACGGGCTTCTTCGGTGAAAACCCTTATGAACTCTTCGCCTATGATCCTCCTCTTCTCCTCAGGGTCGGTAACACCACGGAGTTTAGCAAGGAACCTTTCCCCGGCTTCCACCACTCTTATGTCCGCCCTTATCGTCTTTCTCAGGGCCGATACGACTTTTTCCCTTTCCCCTTCCCTCAGGAGGCCGTGGTCCACGAAAATGCAGTGCAATCTTTCGCCTATAGCCTTCGCCACAAGGGTGGCAGCCACGGTGGAATCAACCCCGCCGGATATGGCCGCTACCGCCTCCTCATCCCCAATCTGCTCTTTTATACGCTCCATGCTCTCTTCAATGAAGGAGCCGGGGGTCCAGGATGGATCCAGCCGGCAGACTTTAAAGAGGAAGTTGGCTACGATCTCCCTGCCCAGGGGCGTGTGGACCACCTCGGGGTGGAACTGAAGGCCGAAAATGGGCAGCTCCCTGTGGGCGATGACAGCAAAAGGGGAGTTTTCGGTCCTGGCCAGCGCCACGAAGCCAGGAGGCAGCTCTTCAACCCTGTCCCCGTGGCTCATCCAGACCTGGAACTTTGAGGGCATCCCCAGAAAAAGAGGGTCCGGCTCCATCACTTCCAGGACAGCAGGGCCGAATTCCCTCTTCGGAGCAGGGGCGACTTTTCCCCCGAAGGCGTGAGCTAAAAGCTGCATCCCGTAGCAGATCCCCAGGATCGGGACCCCGAGCTTCAGGAGGTAAGGGGGCAGGGAAGGGGCTCCCTCTTCGTAAACGCTGGCCGGCCCTCCTGAGAGGATGAAGGCTGCGGGGGAAAGCTTCAAAACTTCTTCTTCCGGAGCGTCCCAGGGGACGAGTTCGCTGTAGACCCTGCATTCCCGCACCCTCCGGGCTATGAGCATGGCATACTGGGAGCCGTAGTCCAAGATCACCACTGTGCTTCTATTCATACCAAAGCTCCTCCAGCTCTTTCCCCCGGGCTCCATACCCCAGGAGCACCATCAGGCGGATCCGGGCTTTCTGCCCGTTCAGGTGATGGGCGAAAAGCACCCCTGCTGAGGCCAGGTCCCTGTAAGCTCCGGGGTAGCCGTAGGGGTCGTATATCCCTCCCGCCTGGCACCTTGAGGCGATGACCACGGCCACGCCCTTTTCAATGGCCTCCCTTATCCCGTTCATCCACCAGGGCGGGACCCTCCCCGCGCCCATTCCTTCAATTACCACGCCCCTGGCCCCGTTCTCCAGGGCAAAGCGCAGGAATTCATCCCCCATCCCGACCCCAAGCTTTATGAGGTAAACCTTTTCCTCAAGCCCTGGCGATGGTATCACCTTGCGGGCGACGTTCCAGGCGAAGGTCACCCTGTTGCCGTCAATCCTCCCCATGGGCCCCCAGCCCGGGGAGACGAAAGCAGCGGTGCTGAGGGTGTGGCTCTTGGTGACATACCGGGCGGCATGGATCTCATCGTTCATCACGATCATGGCTCCACGGCCCCTGGCCTGAGGGGAAGAGGCTACCTTTATGGCCGCCAGGAAGTTAGCCATCCCATCGTAGCCCGCTTCCCCGGCCGTCTTCATGGCTCCAGTGAGGACCATGGGCTTCTCGGTGGGAACAGTGATGTCCAGGAGGTAAGCGGTCTCCTCCATCGTATCGGTTCCATGGGTTATGACGATCCCTTCCACATCTTCCATTGCAGCCAAGCTCAAGATCCTTTCCCGCAGGCTCCAGAGAGTCTGGAGGGTGAGGTGGGAACTGGGGAGATTGCAGTGTTCCTCCACGATCACCGGGGGGAAACCTTCGGGGAGCTGAGCCAGGAAATCTTGAGGAGCGAGAGCCGGGATCGCTCCCTCCCCCCTGACCTTTTCCTTCATGGCGATCGTTCCGCCTGTGGTTACAAGAGCTACAGCCATCTCCATCCTCCCGGGGATCAGGCTTTTAAGGGAAAAGCTTCGCCTGATGGGGCTTGCCCGAGACCAAAAGGTGGGCGAGCCTGGTGGGTTCAGGGAGGCGGTCGCCGCGGCAGGCGGGGAGAACCACTTCCAGGGCACTCTGGAGGTCAATCCGGTGGCCTATGGAGACGAAGACAGGTGGAGCTTTGTCCTTTGTCCTGAGGACGGCCCCCACCACTTCGGCCCCGTCGTAAAGGTAAGACCAGGAGCCTTTCTCCGGACCCGGCTCGTGGTAGGAGCCTGTGAGGCGGGATTTGGCACAGCCTATGGACGGCCTGTCAAAGATAACCCCGATGTGGGTGGCGATCCCCATCCGGCGCGGGTGGGCGATCCCCTGCCCATCCAGGATCAGGAGGTCCGGTTCGCTCCGGAGCTTCTCCAGGGCGGCCACTATCGCCGGCCCCTCTCTGAAAGCCAGGAGGCCCGGTATGTAGGGGAAAGACACCGCCATCTTTGCGGTTGCCGCCTCCACTTCCTTCATTTCGGGGTATTCAAGGACCACGACTCCGGCTATGGCCTCATCCCCCCTGAAACCGACGTCTATGCCTGCCACCAGCCTTATATCCCCGAAAGTCTTCTGCTTTATGACTTTCCGGGCCAGCTGGCGCTGGAGTTCCTGAGCCTCCTCAACGGAAAGATCCCAGCGGTGGCTTATCAGGGGTTTCAAGAGGTCTTCTCCCTGATGAGGCTTACCACTGCCCTTATCTGCTCCGCCACGAGGGAGGAAGGCTGGAGCATCACGGCCGGCACCCCCTCCTTTGTGGACTGGAAGAAGAGCTCAGGGGCTGGCGGTATGACCACATGGATGGGGTTGCCCAGGATGTTCTCCTGCTCCTGCTTGGTGAAAGCGATCTGGCCCCTGGCCCTGTTTACGGACACCACGATGAGCTTGAGCCCGCCGACGCCAATCCTCCCCAGTTCTTTAATCATAGCATTGCCCAGCCTCAGAGAGAGGGGGTCCGGCTCCACGGCCAGCACGACCTTGTCCGATTCTTTCAGGGCCATTTCCGTGGCCCGATCTATCCGCGAACCCCCGTCAATCAGGAGGTAATCCGACATGAAGCTCAGGGTCTGGACCAGCTTGCGCACGAGCTCTTCCGGGACCCCGCCGATGGAGTAGTCGGGGAATATGGAGGGGAAGACCAAAAGGCCGCTGGTGTGCTTTATCAGGAACGACTCGGCCGCGGCCCTGGTCAGGTCCTCAGGCTTTATCCTGAGGAAGGCTGAATCCACCCTGCTTATCGGGAGGCCGAGTTGGGAGGAAACGGCCAGCCCGTAGGGCTGCATGTCCAGGAGGATGCTCTTAAGGCCATCTCTGGCCATCGCAACCCCTGTGTTGACCGCAAGGGATGTAACCCCCACTCCTCCCTTAACCCCGATGAAAGTCACCACCTTGCCCCTGGTTACCTCTACAGCAGTGCGGGCCAGGAGGGCTCTGACCGTGGCCACGAGTTCTGCCGGCAAGACGGGCTTTGTGATGTAATGGTCGGCGCCGGCCTCGTAGCCTGCGATCTTGTCTTCCGGCATGGCCTTGGCCGTGAGCATTATAACCGGGATCCTGGCGGTGGCAGGGTTGGCCCTGATGCGGCGGCATACCTCGTAGCCATCCATCTCTGGCATCATTATGTCAAGGATCACCAGGTCCGCTTTCTCTCTTTCCAGAAGTTCAAGGGCCTCTTTTCCGCTGAGGGCGGGGAGGATTTCATAACCTTCCTTGTGGAGGATGTAACCCATGAGCTTCACGGCCTTGGGGTCATCGTCCACCAGAAGGATTTTCGGCATTTCGCCACTCCTTTCCTGGGGATCAGCGCAATTAAAGCTTATCACAAAAAGGAAATTTTGGCAATCAGTAAACCCATCTGGAAGAAGAGGACGGGAGGGCACCCCCTGGCATGGGGGCTTCGCCCCCCTGCACC
>DAOUBN010000250.1:0-6514 GCA_034432815.1 Anaerolineae bacterium
GCGGTCGTTTGGCGGGGGGAGTGGGGGGTGTCCCCCCCACAAAAACGATGTTGGGGGCGAGCTGCCACCTCCTGAAACCTGTCCACAAGGGGGCCCCTGAAGCCAGGCTGAACCGCAGGGAACGGGGGTGGGGAAAAGAAGAGAAAGGGCAGGAGACACCCCACAGGTTCCCCAGGGGAGGTTTTGCCTCCTTCACCCTTGTGAGAAGACACCCCTGCATCCCTCCAGCATGGGGGCCACGCCCCCGCATCCCCTTTCAGGGGAAGGAGGGCATGGCCACTTTTTACTTTATCCTGAAGGTCATCCCCCCAGTCCGGCCGAAAACGTGGGGGAAATACATTTCGTAAGCGACCGCCGGAAGGACTTTGAATTCGCCAGGAAGGCCAGCCTTTATGAGGTAGGTGTATTCGTAAGCTCCAGGGCTGAGGTAGGTGGCAAACAGGACCAGCTTTTCGTCCCGCCTGTCGGCATGGGTCGGATACCACCACCATATCGGCTCGGCTGCTTTCCGGAGCCCCTCCTCCTGCTGGTAAAGGACCGAAACCGTCTTAAGGCTCGTGTCCACTATTTCCGCACCGGCAGGGATGGGGTCCTCCACCACCAGGTGGGTCAGGTAGCGAGGAACCACGATGGTGAGGTGGACCTGGATGAGTTGCCCCACTTCGGCGCTGGTGATGGAAGGGCATACTTCCTTCTGGCAGGAGGGGTCGGTGTAGCGGCGCTGGATCACAATGCCCCGGTTCATTTCCTCAATCCTGTCAACAGGAACGAAGTAGCGCAGGAAGGCAGTGTAGTAAAGACGGCCGCTACCCTTCTCCTGCCCTGCAGGAGCTTCCCGCTTTAAGGAAAGGCGGTTGAAACCATCGGCTTTGAGTTGCGCAGCCGGCACTTCCTTCTCAATGATTTCCCGGACCTTTTCCGGCGAAATCTCGCCAGAGGCGATCTCCTGGCCATTGAGGGTCAGGAGGTAACGGTAGGAGGCTCTCAGTTCCCCTGTGGCTTTCATGTAATCGGTGAGGCCCATTATGGCCCAGGCGGTTTCGTAAGTGGAAGCCCAGCGGTCCTCCTTCCGGGCAGCCATGAGCCAGCGGACGGCGTTGGGGAGAAGGGGATGGGAGGGCTTTATCCTGGAGAAGGCTGAAATTATGATGGATGTGGAGCGGGTATTGGTGTTCATGGTCCAGTAAGGGTTTTCCACCTCTTCCCAGTGGGCTCCAGTGGAGTCCAGGACAGCCTGACCCAATATCTCGTCCAGAAGGGTGTCAATGGGCGGGGTCTCGGACGGGGCGAGGATGTGGAGGGCCATGGCCAGGAAAGCTCTTCCGTAGAGCCCGAGTCCGCGCTCCTTCCTCTCCCGGTAAAGGGCCATGCACCGGCTCACATCCCCCTCGCCGTAGCGCGCCAGAACATAGAGGGCGAAGGCCTGGATGTCGGCCCTGAGGGGTTCGGTCTCGCTGGAGGCGTAGAGGTTCTCCTTGATGAACAGGGCGGCCCTCTTCATGACCCTCTCGTCCACGGCAAAGCCCGCGTCCCTGGCTTCCACAAGGCCCAGGAGGACGTAAGAAGTGAGGTTCAGGCTGCTCCTATCGGGACCCCACCATCCCCAGCCGCCATCGTAATTCTGGCGGGCATAGATCTTCTGGAGCCCGACCTCCAGCACCTCCCTGAGTTTGGCCCTGAGTTCCTCGTCCTCTATCCCCAGTTCCCTCATGGCCCTGTAGGTGAAGACGTTGGGCAGGAATTTGGAGACGATCTGCTCTATACATTCGTAGGGATAGTGCTCAAGGTAGGTGAGGCCGCCCTGCATTGCCGCCGCCAGGGATGGTTCAAGCCTGACCACCAGCTTGCTCAGAGCCGGGTCCATGACCTGGGGGAGGCGGATTAGCTCAAGCCTTTCCCCGTCCTCCTCCAGAACGCCAGCGGTTGAGACCACCTCGGGGGTTGAGAAGTGGTGGACGGGCAGGGTTACTTCCACAGCGTCCGAGAGCTGGCCCCCATAGGCTTTCATGGTGACGACGGCCTTCTCCCCTCCGGGGGCTTTGACTTTCCATCGGACCAGAGCCTTGTCCTGGGGCGGGATTGAGACGGTGGCAGAGGGATCGCTCTGGATCTCCAGGCCCGAGGCTTCCAGGGAGACCCTGATTTCCAGAGGTTGAATGGTGTTGTTGTGGACCGTGGCGCCGATTTCGGCCAAGTCCCCCGCGGTGAAGAAGCGGGGGAGCAACGGCCTTATGAGCAGATCTTTGGAGACCACCAGGTCCTTCTGGGCCTCTCCCATGAGCTCGCCGGCTGTCACCCCCTTGGCGTCCATGCGCCAGGTGGTGAGGTTATCAGGTAGCCTGATGCTGACCCGGGCATAACCCTGCGGGTCAGTCTTCAGGGAAGCCACCCAGTAAGCGGTGTCCAGGAATTCCCGGCGGATCGGGGCGAATTCCCCGATACCTCCACCGCCGCCCTTGCCCCTGGCGGGCAGGAGCCTCTCTGCGGCGACGGCGAGGCTTGCGCTCGTCTGCACCCCCACGGGCCTTTCCTGCCAGAAGCTCTGGACGAGGGAAGGAGGACGCTCGGCCAGGGCCAGAACCGCCCTGTCCACCAGGGCCAGGGAAAGCTCGGTCTCAACCCCCTGCCCTTTCTGGTCCGTCACCCTGACCTCAAAGTTCACCTCCTCGCCAGGGCCGGCCTTCTCCCGGTCGGGAGTTACCTGGACCCGGAGGAGCGTGCTTTCGGGCGAGACCGGCAGGTTAATGTAGCCGGCGCGGTATGGCTCCACGGTCTCGTCCCCTGCTTCGCCCCTAAGGAGGATGACGGAAACGTAGACGTTGGGGGCATGCTTCCCGCTGAGGGGGATTTCAACGGTGAAGCCGCCTGGCGCCACGGTGATCACCCTGTGCTCCATTATCCTTCCCCTCTCCAGGGTGAGGAGGGCGTTCACCGGCCTGGGGTAAGGGGAAGGGATAAGGATGCGGGCGGTGTCGCCGGGGCGATACTCCTTTTTGTCCGGGATCAGGTCAATTTTAAGCCCTTTCTCCCGGGGCCAGCTGACGTATTCGTGGGAGCTGACCCAGAGGTAAGCGGCGGAGCGGATCTCGTTCCCCAGGCGATCAGTGGCCGCGGCCGAGATTTTGTAAGTGCCTCCCTCATCAGGAGTGAACTCCACTGCGCCGTGGCCTTTCTCGTCCAGCTTAACGGTGGCGGTCAGGATCGGGGTGTCTTCAACCTTCGTGACCCAGCGGAAAGTTCCGTCCTCCTGCTCCTCCTGGACGCTATACCAGCGGTGCTTTGAGACCACCACATTGACCGCGGAGGGAAGGCCATCCCTTCCGGGGGCTTTCACGGCCACCACGTCCACCCGCTGCTTCTCTCCTACCTTCCCCACCCAGGACTCCGGAGCGAGCCCGATGTAGAATTCGCCCCTGTGGACGGTGGCGAAGGCCTGGGAGGCCACTTCCCTCCCGTCCAGGTCCACCACCCTCACATCAATGGTGAAGAACTGGGAGAGCTTCTTGGTTGAAATGTCGGCCGGGAAGGTGAAGGAGAAAAGCCCCTGCGCGTCTGTCTTCCCCTCGCCTGAGGCGATGGTCTCGCCATAAGGCCCTTTCCACTCTTCGCCCCATTCGTAATCGGTGAAGCTGTGGTAGGGGTAATCGGGGTGGTAGAAGTAGTAGTCCCGGCTCATGACCGACCAGTAGACCCTGGCATCCTTCACCGGCTGGCCGAAGTAGTAGATGGCGGAAACGGTTACGGTTATGGTTTCGCCGTTTACGTAATTGTCCTTATCGGTCTTCAGGGAGACTTCAAACTCGGGCTTGCGGTATTCGGCCACCTGGAAGAAGCCCTCAATCCGCTCTTCCCCGATCGCGGCCTCAATCCGGTAAAAGCCGAGGGAGGCTTCGTCTCCGAGGGTGAGGTCGCCGCTTAGGGTGCCGTAAGGGCTGAGGGTCTTCTCTTCTTTCTGCACTACCTTGCCCTCGGCATCGTAGATGCTGACCAGGACCTTCTCCCCTGGGGGCGGGAGGCGGTAGGCGGCGTCATCGTCCAGCCTGAAAACCCCTTTGTAGTGGACCACCTGGCCGGGCCTGTAGATCGGGCGGTCGGTGTAGATGAAGCCGGCGTATCTCCTCGGCTCCAGGGAAGCGCTCAATCCGAAATCCCAGGGGCTCAGGCCCGCGTTCCAGGAGCTGGAGACAACCCCGAAGATTCCTTCGCCGTAGGCGAAAGCCGTTACTCCAGCCCAGGGGTCAAATTTTTTCTCCCCGAAATCCAGAAGGGCAACCCCGTCCTGTCCTGTTGCCCCCTCGGCGAGAGTTGCTTCGGGCGTCCTCACCCTGATCCTGACCGAAGGCAGAGGCGAGGCCGTCCTGAGGTCCGTCGCCCACACCAGGGCGCCATAGGGCGAATATTTCAACACGAGCCCGGCGTTGACCACGGCGAAATACTGCCTGGCTTCGTAGCCGTATTTAGCGGTCTCGGGTGCCCGGGCTTTGAGGAGGTAGAGGCCTGGAGGCAAGGGGGAGCCGTCCCTCATCCTCAACGGAACGCTCATCGCTTCCGTTTTATTTAGGGGAGGAGAAACGGCCTGGGACCAGGAATTGATGAGGGAAGCCCGCTCGGGCAAGAGGTTGCGGTTGACGAAGTTCTCCTCGTTCAGCCGGTAGAGGTAGAAATCAAGGCGGGAGACGTTAAGGTAAAGGAGCCTGGCGAAGAGCTCTCCGGCCTTGCTCGCATCGTAGAGGACATCGTCCCCCGGAGCGAAGTAGACGGCGGGGTCCAGGGCTTTCGTGGTGAAGGTGAAAACGTAATCCTCCCCGATGACATTGCCGTAGGGGTCGGCTATGCCCTTCTTCACGGTGACGGTGTAGAGGGTTGAGGGGGCCAGTTGCGCGCTGATGTAGAAGGCATTATCAAACTCGTTCCACCAGGTGTAGACATCAGTGACAGTGGGGGTTATGATGACTTTCCCGGCCAGGGTCCTGGGGTCCACGGGCGCATTGAAGTAAATGTTGATGCCCCACAGGTCAGCTTCCTTAGCGCCATCAGCCGGGCTGGTGTAAGAGATGGCGGGGTAAGGGACAGTCCTGAAGGTCCACTCAACCGGTGAGAGGAGGTTGCCCCCTGAAAGGGCCGCGGCCTCTTTTTCAATCCGGGCCTGATACTGGGTTCCCAGCTTCAACTTCTGGGCCGGGATGAAAACCATGGTGTAATCGTCCTCCCAGCGGAAGGAGCCAGGCACTTTCTGCCTTTTCTCCGCTTCCACCAGGGAGAAGTTGGCCTCAACCGATGGGCGCGATGCGGGGGCATTGAAGGTCACCGTTATGGGTGTGGTGAGGGCGATGTCGAACCCTCTGGGTTCAAAGTTTCTGGCATAGAAGGGCTCGGTGGTGAAGCTCCAGGCGTAATCCTTTTCCAGGACATTGCCCGAAGTGTCCTTCAGTCCAGCTTTCACCGTCACGGTGTAAAGGGTTCCCGGGGCAAAAGTGGGATCGGGCTTGAAGATGTAGACGGAAGTGTTGAGCCAGTAACCTTTGCCCTTGATGGAGGGCTGAATCTCCAGGGGATGGGGGAGGTCTTTCTGCTCCTCTATTGCCACTAATGGGACTATTGGGCGGTTGAAGACCACGGAGATGGAGCGGTCAACGCCCACGTCCGTTGAGCCAGGGGCCGGCTGGACAGCCGAGACTTCAAGGTAGCCGGCGGAGGTGAAGGAGAACTCCAGGGGGCGGAGGAGGTTTAAGCCCGTCATGCTCCTGGCTTCCACCCCCAGCCTGACCCTGTAGACCGTATCCCTGGCCCAGCCTCCTTCGGGCCTGAAGACTAAAGTGTTCCTGCTCCAGTTGATGACTCCTTTGACCTGAGGGGTTACGGAAAAGGCTTTCTCCACCGATTCTCTGTCCATTGGCTGGTTGAAGGTCACGGTGATGGGCGCATCCACCTTCACCTCTTCCCCTTCGGCCGGGGAGAAAGAGATGACGGCAGGGGGTTCCGGTGGAGCTTTGGTGGAGGGAATGCAGGCCCAGCTCATAGCTAAAGAGAGCAGAGCCAGCAGAGAAAGAACTCTGAAAGCCTTTGGCATATTTTTGCTCCTTCCTTGCAATTTTGGGGGAATGGGTTCTCCATTATGGAGAGACGCAACGCCCTCGTTTCGGGTTCCATGATATCACTTTGTGCCCTTACTGGCAAACCCAGGCTGTAAATCTTCAGGGGGATGTGAAATTGGGCGAGTTGCCCTTCCCTGAAACTTGCCTCTGGGCGGAAAAGCATGGGGTTCAGGGGGACACAATCCCCCTGACGGGGGTTCCCCTTCTTATTTTTCCCCACCCTCGTTTGCTCGTGGTTTGCCGGGGTTCAGGGTCCCCCTCGTGGCCTGGTTGCAGGAGTTGCCCCCTCGCCCCTTTGATTTGTTTTTTAGGGGCACATCCCCCACACCCCCTGGCATGGGGGCTCCGCCCCCCTGCACCCCCCGCTTGGGGGACCTCCCACATCCCCCCGGGAGGGGGCTTTGCCCCCCACCCCCTTG
>DAOUBN010000251.1:0-8760 GCA_034432815.1 Anaerolineae bacterium
GGCAGAAGTTTCCTCTTTGCCCCCTTGATTTGTTTTTCTGGGAGCACATCCCCCAGACCCCCTGCCAGGGGGCGGAGCCCCCTGGACCCCCACGAAGGAGGAAAACAGGGGGTGCAGGGGGACTCCGTCCCCCTGACGGGGGAATTGGGGGCGAGTTGCCATCCCCTGAAACGCACCCACGAGTGGGACTGTGAAGCCAGTCTTAGCCCCAGCAAACGGGGGCGGGAAAAAAGGGGCGCCCCTCCGCAGCCCCCACACCTTCTTAAGGGGTATGCCCCAGTTTGCCTTAAGCCGGCTCAAACATCAAACAAGGTAACAGGCCACGTAGTGGCCTCCCCCTTTATCTTCAAGGGGAGGATGAGGGCTATCGCGGCAGATCTGGGTTGCCTGGAGGCACCTGTCCAGGAACCGGCAGGTCGGCGGGGGATTTATAGGCTCGGTTATGCTCCCTTTTATTTGCGGCACCGGGCGCTTGTAGAGGGGATCGGGGATAGGGACAGCAGAAATTAAGGCCCGGGTGTAAGGGTGCAGCGGCCTCTGAAGGACCTCCTCGGTCTCCCCCATCTCCACAATTTTGCCCAGATACATAACCGCCAGACGGCTGGCCATATACCTGGCCACAGCCAGGTCGTGAGTTATGTAAAGGTAAGTTACCCCCAGGCGCTCGGCTAGGTCCAGCATGAGATACATTATGCCCGTGCGGATTGAGACATCCAGCATGGAGGTGGGCTCATCGGCCACCACGAAAGTGGGCTCAATGATGAGCGCCCGGGCTATGGCTACCCTCTGCCTCTGCCCCCCAGAAAGCTCGTGGGGGAAGCGGAACAGGAAAGAGGAAGGGGGCGTGAGACCCACAAGGGCCAGCATCTGGGCCACCCTCTCTTCCCTTTCCAGAACATCCCCTATGCCCTGCACCACGAGGGGCTCCGCCACCGTGTCAAAAACCGTGAAGCGGGGGTTAAGGGATTCGTAGGGGTCCTGGAAGATCATCTGGACCCTGCGCCGGAAAAGCTTCAACTTCTCCCCCTTAAGGGTTGAGATGTCCACCTCTTCCCCATTGAGCCTCATAAGGATCTTGCCCGAAGTGGGGTCCAGAAGGCGCACCAGGAGCTTGCCAGTGGTGGTCTTCCCGGAGCCCGACTCCCCCACGAGGCCAAGGCTCTCCCCCTGCCTTATGACAAAGTTCACATCGTCAACGGCATGGACGAAAAGGCTTGCCCTCCTGAAAAGCCCCCGCGTGAGGGGGAAGAGTTTTCGGAGATTCTCCACCCGGACAAGGGTCTCGCCCATCTTTCAACCCTCCAGAGGATTCCAGCATGCGGCCAGGTGACCGGCCCCGTAATCTTTCATCTCCGGCTCCTTCTCCCTGCATATATCGGTGGCGAATTTGCAGCGAGGGTGGAAGCGGCAGCCAGGCGGCGGGTTCAGAAGGTCTGGCGGCTCGCCGGGTATGGTCACCAGCTCCCTCTTCGGCCCCACAATGCTGGGGAAAGCCGACATCAATCCGGCAGTGTAGGGATGGATGGGGTGGTGGAAGATTTCGGCGGCGTCGGCCAGCTCCACAAGCTTGCCCCCATACATTATGCCGATGCGGTGGCTCACCTCGGCTATGACGGCTATGTCGTGGGAGATGTAAATCATCGTGGTGCCAAGCTTTTCCTGCAGGCCCTTCAATTCCCTCAGGATGTTGTCCTGCACGATAACGTCCAGGGCCGTGGTGGGCTCATCGGCTATGATGAGGTCGGGGTTGCAGGCCAGCGCCATAGCTATGACAGCCCTCTGCCTCATGCCTCCACTGTATTCATGGGGATACTGGTCCATGAACTTGGGGTCCAGCCCCACCAGCCGGAAGAGGCTGGCCACCTTTTCCCTCGCCTCGGCATAGTTAATGTTTCCGAAGTGGGTTTCCATAGCCTCAATGATCTGGTCGCTCACCCTGTAAACGGGGTTAAGGGAGTTCATGGCGGCCTGGAAGATCATGGATATGCGGCGCCAGCGGAAGCGCCTCATCTCCTCCTCGCTCAGGGGGACGAGGTCGGTGCCGTCAAAGTAGATGTGCCCTCCCTTTATGATGGCGTTTTCCGGAAGGAGCTTCATTATGCTTATCGCCAGGGAGGTCTTGCCGCAACCCGACTCGCCCACTAAACCCAGGGATTCCCCCCTGCTTATTTCAAGGCTGACGTTGTCCACCGCGGAAACTTCGCCCGCTTTGGTCATATAGTGCATTGTGAAGTTTTCAATCTTCAGGATGCTTTCGGCCACCGTTTCCTCCCCTTAACCGAAGAGTTTTTGTCTCATGAGAGCAGGAGGCAAGCTTCCGCAGCCCAGGATTGAGTCGTGCAGTTCCCTGAGGGAAAGGCCAGGGTTAGCCTTCCGGTAATCGGCTATGAGGTCAAGGATCAGGAGCTTCCCCATAAGGTAAGACTGAGGCTGGGTTGGGGTCTGGGTGTAGCGGCGCACTTCTGCGAGGGCATTGGCCGGCTCCAGCCCGCACTTCTCCACCAGAAAGTTCACCCCTTCTTCAACGGTCATCCTTCCGGAATGCAGGGAAACATCAAGGATTATCCGGGCAGCCCGCCAGAGCTGATCGGCAAGGCGCGCCAGTTTCTGGATGGGCCTGTCAATGAAGCCCATCTCCTCCATCATTTCCTCGCAGTAAAAGGCCCACCCCTCAATGAACAGGGTGGCTATGAAAGAGCCCATCTTCCTGGGCAGGGACTTCTGCCTGTTGGCCCAGACAAGCTGGAGGTGGTGACCAGGGTAAGCTTCGTGCAAGGCTGTTACGGGCAGTTTGGCATAATTGTGCCCCCGCAGTTTCTGCTCCTTCTCCTCCGGCGACGCGTCTGGAGCCACCGGGGTGACAAAGAAGAGGCCTTCCTGCTTTTCCTCAAAGATCCCGGGGCTCATGTAGGCGGCGTAAGGGATCAGAGGCCAGAGGTAAACCGGCGTCTCCACGATCCTGAGGCTTTCCCCTTCCGGTATTGTGGCTATGCCCTTCTCCACCACGAAATCCCGGGCAGCTTTCATTGCCTCTTCGTATGCTCTGAGGAGTTCGCCCTCCGAGGGGTGATCCGCCTTGGCCTCTTCCAGGAGCTCCCGCACACTTTTGTGGGGGTCAATCCGGCGGGCCAGATCCTCCATCTGGGCGCGGGTTCGCTCAAACTGCTCCCATCCCGTCCTGAGGAGGGCTTCAGCATCGTAATCCACCAGGTGCTTCTCCCGGAAGAGTTCGTTGAAGAGATCCGTTCCTGCAGCGAAATCGCCGCGGGCCTGGGGGAGGACATCGTTCTGGATGAAGGAGGCGTATTCGTCCACGGCCCTGGAAGCTTCCTCCACAGCCTTCTCCACCTCCGGGCCGAGGTCAGGAGCCCCCTGCCGGGTTGCCGGGAGGAGGAGGCCGTGGAAGAAGGCAGGAGCCATGCGGGCCTGTTCCAGGGCCACTTCGGCCCACAGAGGGGGCACCCGCTCAGGGACGATGTTCTCCATCCCTTCCTTGAGGAAGCGCGGTAGCTCCCTGAGGCGCCCCAGGGCTGAGCGCAGCCGTTCGGGCAGAGGGGCAAACTCCTTGACCAGCAGGCCAAAGAGCCCTTCCATAGCCTCTTCCAGGTAGAAGCCAGGGCTGCGGAGGTAGCTCTGGAGCCTTTCGTGCTCGTATTCCAGAAGAAGGAGCTTTACCATCTTCACGGCTATGGTATGGTCAATGTGGCCATCAAGGGAGAAGGAGGCTGCATCAATCCGGGTTAACTCTTCCAGAGCCTCCTTCAGCCTCCTCACCCGGGCCTCAACTGCTTCCGGAGCATAAGTTCCAAGGCGGTGATCAAAGCGGTGGTCGCCCAGGAAGGTGGCAATTACAGGGTTTTCCTCAAGGAAAGTTTCCAGCCAGGCCTCAAATCGCCGGTAAAAGAGGGCTTCTGCGCCGGGCATTCTTTCCCTCCTCACCTTTTGCGGAGGCGAGGATTGACCACCTCATCCAGGGCCCTGCCCACCAGGTAGAAGGCGGAGCAGAGCATGGTGATGGATAAACCGGCGGGGACTATGAGCCACCAGGTTCTGGGGTTGAGAAGGTAGCCGGCCGTCTGGGCGGTGTGGATCATCAGCCCCCACGACATCCTTATGTTAAGCAGGCCGAAGAAGGAGAGGACAGCCTCCGAGAAGATGGCGCTGGTGACGGAGAACATCATGTAGAGGAAGGAAAGGGGCATCAGGTTGGGGATGATGTGCCTTAAGATGATGTGCCAGTGGGAACCCCCTGCCACCCTGGCCGCCTCTATGTAAGCTCGGACTTTGATGGTAAGGGCCTGGGATTTTATGACAATTCCTGTTCCTCCGAAGCCCGAAAGGATGCCTATGACTATGGCCAGGATTATCATGTTCATCTTGAACATGGCGCTCAGGACGATGAGGATGGTGACGAAGGGCAGCATTATGATGAGGTCGGCCAGGCGCATGAGGAGGGTGTCAATTATCCCTCCGAAGTAAGCCGAAACTGCCCCAACTGTGGTGCCGATGGTCACCGTGATGATGGCCGCCAGGATCCCCAGGGCGAACTCTGACCTGGTGCTATACATTAGCTGGCTCAGGACATCCCTCCCCAGGGGGTCGGTGCCCAGGATGTGCCGGAGCGATGGGGGAGCTGGCTGCTGGACCTCGTCAAAGGAATACCCTACTATCGGGTCGTAAATGTTGGGGTCCCACACGAATTTCATGAGGATGGGGTGGGCTATGGCCATGAGGGCGAAGAAGATGATGATCCCCAGCCCTACAAGGCCTATCTTGTTCTCGGAGAAAAGCTTCCAGTTGTTGCGTATCTCCCGCCACGTGAGGTAGAGGCGGACCCTCCATAGGGGCATTTCCCGGAGCTTCCTCCGCTCCTCTTCTTCCAGAAGGACTTCAACTTTGGGCCTGGTGATCGTCCTGGTCTCCTCTCCCATCGCTCCCCCCTTTAAGTGTAACGGATTCTCGGGTCAAGGTAAGCGTAGGTTATATCGGCCACGAGGTGCCCTATGAGGGCGAGGGTGCCGGTGAAGACAAGGCCTCCCATAACCAGGGGGATGTCCTGGGCCACGGCCGCTTCCAGAAGGGTGAGGCCCATGCCTGGCCAGGAGAAGATCGTTTCTGTTATCACGCCTCCGTCCAGGACGAAGGCTATGGAGAAGATGAAGGAGGTGATAACCGGGAGCATGGCGTTGCGGGCCACATGCTTATCCCTTATCACCCCTTCCGGCAGGCCTTTAGCCCGTGCGGCCATCACGAAATCTTCCCTCATGGTTTCCAGCATGCTGTTGCGGGTGAGGAGCATCATCCCGGCGAAGTTTATGAGGGTGAGGGTCATGACCGGGAGGATGAGGTGGTGGAGGATGTCAAGGGCGTAGCGGGCTATGCCGGAAGGAAGCCAGTAGGCGACGAGGCCAGCCAGGATCACCAGGACCCCGGCCCACCTCAGGCCTCTCCTGAGAGCCGGGCTCAGGCGCCTGGTAGCCAGCATGACCGCAAAAAGGACAATTGAAGCCACGAAGGCTGAGAGCAGCATCCTTATGAAAACGTAGTTGGCATCCACAGGAGCGCCACGCCAGAGGGCTGGGGTCACGAATTTTCCCACCGGGAAGAGGCCGAGGATATAAGCGAAAATCCATATCATCATAAGGCCGAACCAGGGGGTGAAAACCGTATAAAGGGTGACCCCGCTTATGGTGAGGGCGTATTCAAAGGCCTGGCCTCTCCTCCAGGCCAGCACCTTGCCAGTGGAGAAACCTAATAGGAAGGAGAGGATCTGAGCCGTGAGGAAGAGGAGGATGGTGCGAGGGGCTCTCTCGGCTATGATGGAGATAACAGGCCTCGGGTAATGGATGAAGGATATCCCGAGGTTGCCCCTTAATAGGGAACCCATATAGCGGAGATAGCGCTCCCAGAGGGGCCTGTCCAGCCCGAACTGGGCCTTGAGGGCTTCCCTCTGCTCTTTGGTGAGCTTCGGGTTGGAAATGAAAGTCTGGGCGTAATCGCCGGGCTGGGCTTCCAGGAGGAAGTAAACGAGGGTCAGGAAAACGAACATCGTTATCACAATCTGCACCAGTCTCCTCAGTATGTATCTTGTCATAGCTCCTCCCCAGGGTTCCAGGCTGAAAAAGCCGGGGTTGGCGACCCCCGCCTTAAGATTTAAAAGGGGGTAGGGGATTGCCCCCTACCCCCCAGTCCTCCCCGGATTTACTTCACATGCACAAGGGCCGGCAAGCCGTTCACATACTGCAGGCCTCCCAGCGTATCGGTGTAAGGATACTCCACGTCGGCGGCCCTGTAAGCCTCCATGATGCCGGTGTCAAAGAGGACGATGTAAGGAAGTTCTTCGGCCAGGACCTTCTGGATCTCGGCGGCAATCTGCTTGCAGGATTCGTAGGTGTCGCAGGTCTTGATCTGGTCGGCCAGCTTGTCAAATTCGGGGTTGGAGTAGCCGCCGGCGTTGAAGTCGCCCAGGCCCGCGCGCTCGCTGTGGAAGAAGTCGCGGACGTAGTCGGGGAAGATGCCCAGGCTCCAGCCCAGGATCCACATGTCAAAGTTCTGCTCGTCAAACACCCTGGTCACGATGATGTTGAAGCCGGTGAGGTTGGCCTTGACGGGGATTCCGAACTCGTTGAGCCACTTCTCAATCCAGATGGCGAAGGTGGCGCGGAGCGGGTCGTAACCGGCGCTGGGGGCCAGGAGCTCCATCTCAGGCACCGGCTTGCCATCGGGCATGATCAGGCGGCCGCCGGGGATAACCTGGCGGTTGTCCTTGTCCCAGGCGGGCTTCTTGTTGCCTTCCCACTTGTAGCCGGCAGCCTCCAGGATCTCAATGGCCTTGTTGACGCGCTCCTCGCGGGTCATGGGGGTGCCGTCCTCCTTGAGGCCGAACTTGACCACGCCTTCCTCAGTATACCAGGCCTTGTTCCCGGGCGGGATGATGGTATACATCGGGAAGGCCACGCCCTGGAGGACGGTCTTGGCCACGAACTCCTTGTCAATCAGGACGGCCACCGCCTGGCGGAAGGCTTTGTCGTTCATGGGAGGCTTGCGACAGTTGAAGCCCAGGTAGCGGAAGCCATTGGTGGGGTTCTCAATCACGGTGAGGTTGGGGTCGGCTTCAATCTGGGCACGCAGGCCGCGCTGGAGGCCAAGGGGGTTGAGGACGTAGTGGACTTCGCCGTTCTTGAGGGCCAGGACAGCCGCATCCTGGGTCCCGTAGAGGGTGTAGATGACGGAGGAGACGAAGGGCCCGACCTCCCACTCCTTGTCCACCTCGCCAGTGGGCTCGCCGTAGCCGACGAACTCGTAGACGCCTTTCTTAACTTCCTTGTAGGCGCCGTTCTTGTATTCGGTGACCTTCACTCCCTTGAAGAAGTAATCGGGGTTGGCAATGTTCTCGGCGAAGGCGCCCTTCTCCCACTTGCTGAACACGAAGGCGCCGGCCACAGGCTCGTTCTTGGGCTCATGGCCGAAGAGGACGTTCAGGGCCTCGGAGCGCTTCTCCTCATAGGCCTTCTTCTCCTCCTCGGTTGCTCCCTCGGGCGGAGGAGTGAGGGCAGCCAGGGCCTTCTTGGCCTCCTCTACCACAGGCTCCCAGTAGGCCTTGGACAGGATCGGCCCCTGAAGGGCTCCATACTCGTGGACGGCCAGACCAGGCTTCTGCTTGTAGTAGAACTTGACGGTGTAGTCATCCACGGCCTCGGCGTGATCCAGGAAGTTGGGGTCGTAGATGGTAGCCCAGTTGCCGGGCAGCTTGAGCTCAAGGGCAGTGTTCACAGTGAAGGCCACGTCGTGGGCGGTGAGGGGCTTGCCGTCGCTCCACATTATGCCCTTCTTCATCTTGATGGTGCTGACCCAGAATTCCCCTTCCTGCTTGAGGGGTTCAGGCATCCCATCGGCGACAACGGGGACGATCTGGAAGGTGCGGTCGGCAAGCCCGTAAAGGGAAAGGCGCTGCGGGTTGAGGACGTAGGCGTTCCAGACCGTGGCGTTCGGCCCCAGGTAGGACCAGTAGTTTACAGTAGTGAGGTCGGAGAAAATGCCCACCTTATAGGGCTTGGCCGGAACAGGTGTGGGGGTAGGGGCCGGGGTTGGGGTGGCAACCGGCGCTGGCGTGGGCGTAGGTGTAGGGGCAGGCTTGCAGGCTGCCACCAGCATTGCAAGGACCGTGAGCAACCCAGCTATTACCCAAAGTTTTCTGCTCATTTTCCCTCCTCCTTTTTCAGTTTTCAGACCGGGGAGGCTTCCAGCCTTTAACGGGTGCCCCTCAGGCGGGGGGCAAGGGCATCCCGAAGGCCGTCTCCAAGGAAGTTGAAAGCGAACATGGTTATGGCCAGGGCCAGGGCCGGGAAGATGGCCTGGTTCGGGTAAGTCCTTATCACCCCTGCACCTTCTGAGATCATAAGGCCCCAGGAGGGGGTTGGAGGGTTGACGCCAAGGCCTATAAAGGACAGGAAAGCTTCAAGGGAGATGTAGGAAGGGATGGCAAGGGTTTCGGCCACAATAAGGGGACCTATTATGTTTGGGAAGATGTGGCGGAACATTATCCTGAGGTGGCCGGCTCCTATGGCCCTTGCCGCCTCTATGAACTCCTTCTCTTTAACTGAGAGAACCTGCCCCCTGGTCAGGCGGGCCATTGTCTCCCAGGCCGTGAGGCCTATGCCTATGAAGATAAATAGCATTCCGCCCATCTTAGCGTCAAGCTGACTTACTGCGTAAACGAAGGTTCCGGGGGCAGGCCTGGCAAGGGTGGATCGGAAGAAA
>DAOUBN010000252.1:0-3695 GCA_034432815.1 Anaerolineae bacterium
CGGCGTTAACCGTCTTGGCGAAATCCTTATCGGGGTCAATCCCGTTGGCCTTCAGGAGGATGCGGGGCATGAGGTAGCCGGAAGTGGAGAGAGGGTCAACCCAGCACATGACCTTCCCCTTGAGGTCGGCTATGGACTTTATCCCGGAATCGGCCCTGACGATTATCTGGCCTGTGTAATAAGTCTGCTTGAAGCGCACAGTGACCAGGATCACGTCCACGCCATATTTCTCATGGGCCAGGAGGTAACTGAGGGTGTTGAGCCAGCCGATCTGTGCCTGGCCAGCGCCCATGGCCTCCACAGCGGCAGCGTAACTGCTGGCCATGTTCATCTTCACCTTTAGGCCGAGCTTCTGGCTCAGAAGTTCAGCCAGTTTTTCCCCTCCCCTCTTTATCTCTTCCGACTCGCCGGAAGGCACGAAGACCATGACGATGGGGTTCTGCTCGCTTCCGAGGGGAGGCTTCTTGGGGGCGCATGCTCCTGCCATCAGGGTGGCAATTACGGCAAGGCACAGCAAAAGGAATGTCAGGCGCTTCATAAGCTCCTCCTGTGCAAGGGGTTTTGGCGGCTTTTCGGGCCACCGGAGCTATTTTATCCCGAAAGCCAGGGCAAGTCAAAACTAAATCTTAAGCCTCAGTAGTTCGTGGTCCGGTCAATGAGGCCGCGCTCCCGGGCCAGGAAATCGCAGAGTTTGAAGGTGAGAAGGGCTGTGATGCTGAAAAAGATGGAAAGCCCCAGCATTATCCCCAGGAGCTCGCCGCTGCTGAAGGGGGCGAGGGTGGGGAAAGCCTTCATGTATTCCCCCAGGAGCGAGCGGCGGATGAGTTCAAGCCAGTAAGTTATGGGCATGATGAAGCCCAGGGGACGGAGCCAGGCCGGCAGGACCTCAAGGGGGAAGACCGCCCCGCTGAAGAGGTAGAGAGCGCCGGCCACGGCTTCCCCGATCAGGAAGAAGTGGTGGGCCACCAGGAGGCTCACGTTGGCCAGTATCAGCCCCATGAAAGCCAGCATTATTATCCCCAGACTCCAAGAAAGGAAGAAAAGGGGCCAGTCAACCCTGGCAGGGTCAATGGGCAGGCGCAGGAAGAGGACCCCGGCCAGCAGGGTGACTGCCACCGCGAAGGAGCCCGTGAGGAAACGGGCAACCCCACGCCCAAGCCAGTAAAGGGGGACCCGGACGGGCGCCACGTAGATGTATTTGAGCGTCCGGTAATGCTCCCGGTCGTCTATCACCGCCCAGGAGATCCCGGTCATCACCGAGCCCACATAGATGTAGAAAGCATTGCCCAGGTAAATATAAGGGAAGACGGGCTCCCTGAACCGGCCTCCCGTTATCACCCCATACATCACCACCAGGATGGCCGCCGAAGCAAGGGGTTTCACTATGGAGTAAATGGCGAAGAGCAGGGGATCCGTCCAGTTGGACTCAATCTGCCAGCCGAGCCAGGTGGCCACAAGGAAAGAACGCCAGGCCGAAAGGAGGCGGTCCTTCATCGCTGAATCTCCAGAAGCCTCCCCTCCTGGATCGCCTTCCTCTCCATGTAGTCAAGGAGATAGCGGGCGGCGACGAGGAACACAATGCTCAGGACGACCAGAGCCGCTACCTCCACCCGGACATCAAAAAGGCCCACGGCCACACCGGAGGGGAAGAGCAACTGGCGCATAGCATCAAGGCCAAGGGTCAGGGGTATAAGGGAAGCCACCACCGCCACCCAGAAGCCAAGGCTTTTGATGGGGAAGTAGAAGCCTGAGAGGAGGTAGATGGGTTCCTGAGCCAGACTGGCCAGGTGCCAGGCCTCCCGGCTCCAGAGGAGGAACAGGGAAGCGTTCATCATCCCGAGCCCGTAAAGGGCCACGAGGGTGAGGATGAAGACGGCCACAAGGAAAGGGGCACTGGCCACGGAATACCGAACCCTGAAAAGGATGCTCCCCACCAGGATTATGGTGGCAGCTCGGAGGGAAGTGGCAACCATCCCACCCAGAGCCATCCCCAGCAGGATCCCCATCTTTGGGGCAGGGGACATTATGAAAAGGGCAAGGTTGCCCGTCTCCTTCTCCCAGTAGAACTGGGTGGACATGCTCCAGAGGACGTTGAGCCAGAAGGCTGTCATTGCTCCGCCCAGAACCACGAAACCGATGTAATCCTCGGGGGCGCGGATCGCCCTGTAAATGAACACATAGGCCGAAACCGCCAGCAGGGGGAGGAAAACGTCAAAGAAAATCCACGACTTCTCCCTCTGCTGGCCTATGACCCTCGGATACGCCCGCGCTATAATGGTCTTCAGGAAAAGCCTCCACCCCTTAGCCCTCCTTTTCATCTTCCTCCGCCTCCTTGAAAGGCCGGCCCACCAGTTCCACGAACACGTCCTCCAGAGTGGGCTCCCGCTTGGTGAGGTGGCGCACCTGGATAGAACGCACTGTAAGGGCGTGGATCACATCCGCCAGGGCCGATTCCTCTTCCAGCACAAGGGAAAGCCTGGCTCCCCCATCCACCTCGGATATTACCGCTCGCCGGACGCCCGAAAGGGTTTCCAGAACATCGGAGGTCAGGCCACCCGAAGAGGTTACATCCAGTTCAAAAATGGATTCCCGGCGGAGGCGCTGCTTGAGGGCGCTCGGGGAATCGCAGGCCACGATCCTGCCCTGGTCAATTATGGCCACCCGATCGCAGAGCTCATCGGCCTCCTGCATGTAGTGGGTGGTGAGGAGGATAGTGCGGTCAGGGTGTTCCTCAAGCCACTCCTTTATGAGCTGCCGGATCTGGCGAGCTGCGTTCACATCAAGGCCCAGGGTCGGTTCATCCAGGAAGAGGATTTCTGGATCTGTGAGAAAACCCCGGACGACATTCATCTTCTGCCGCATTCCAGTGGAAAGCTGGGAAACCTTCGTGTGCATCCATTCAGCGAGGCCGACGCGGCGCAGGAGTTCCTCAATCCGGCGGTTGGCCTCGGAAGTAGGGAGGCCGTAGAATTGAGAGAACATCCACAGGTTCTCCCTCACCGTCAGCAACCCATAGCCTGAGGTTTCTCCGCCAGAGACCATGTTGATTATGGGACGTATCCGGTGGGCTTCCCGCACCACGTCAAAGCCTGCGACCCAGGCTCTCCCGGAGGTTGGCGCCAGAAGGGTGGTGAGGATCTTTATCAGGGTGGTCTTGCCGGCGCCGTTGGGCCCCAGGAGGCCGAAAAGTTCCCCCTTCGCTACCTCCAGGTTAATATCTCTCAGGGCGATAACCTCTTTTTTGGGTTTTCTCCGCCCGCCCTGGACAGTGTATATTCGCCAGAGGTTCTCGGTCTTAACAGCCCAATCATCAGTCATGGTCTTCATCCTGCTCAAAAGGTCAGGGAAATTATAGTGAAACCACCCCTGCGGGGCAAACCGTAGCCGTGGCAACCTTCTCCCCCTGGGGTGTCCCCCAAAACCGGGGGTGCAGGGGGGCGAAGCCCCCATGCCAGGGGTTTACGTGGGGTTGTCCCCCCGCCCCTTTTTTCCCACCCCCGTTCCCTGCGGCTGAGCCTGGCTTCAGGGGCCCCCTCGTGGCCGGGTTTCAGGAGGTGCCAGCTCGCCCCCAGTTTTGTTTTTGTGGGGGGACACCCCCCACCTTCCCCCGTCAGGGGGACTCTGTCCCCCTGCACCCCCTGTTTTTCCTCTTTCGTGGGGGTAGAGGGGGCCCTGTCCCCTCCCGGGGGGATGTG
>DAOUBN010000253.1:0-1860 GCA_034432815.1 Anaerolineae bacterium
GGGGCTTTGCCCCCTCCACCCCATGAAACAGGGGGTGCAGGGGGAGGGAGTCCCCCTGACGGGGGGAAGTGGGGGGTGTCCCCCCACGAAAACTAAAATTGGGGGCGAGGTGGCACCTCCTGAAACCCGTCTACGAGGGGGCCCCTGAAGCCCGGCTTAGCCGGGGCAAACGGGGGTGGAGGAAGAGAAGAAAGGGCGGGGGGGCACCCCCCGCAGCCCACCTCGCAAAAGGGAGAAAAATATTCCCTCATCACCCCAACCCTGACGCTCCGGAAGCGGGCGGGGGCTGTCCCGTGCCCAACGTGGGCTATCTGAAGCGGCTCACCCTTGCCGCAGTTCGGCGTCCCCCAAACCTTCCAGTATCTGGCATTGCAGATGGCGTCGCAGCTCTGCCAGAACTGGGGGGTTATGCCGGTGTAAGTGGCATTTTTAAGGAGCCTGCCCAGCTTGCCCTTCTTTATCTCGTAGGCTATTTCCGTCCCGAACTGGAAATTGAGGCGTTTGTCGTCAATGCTCCAGGATTTGTTGGTTTCCATGTAAATGCCTTCCTCGGTGTCGGCGATCAGGTCCTCCAGTTCCCACTCGCCCGGCTCCAGGTTTATGTTGGTCATCCTGATGATGGGGATGCGGTTCCAGCCATCGGCCCTCATGCAGCCGTTGGATCGGAGGCCGAGGCGGCGAGCGGTTTCCCGGCTCATGAGGTAGCCGACGAAGATCCCGTCTTTCACCAGGTAGGTGCGCTGGGCGGGGATGCCTTCATCATCGTAGCCGAAGGTGCCCAGCGCACCGGGGATGGTGGCGTCGGCCGTGATGTTCACGATTTCGGAGCCGTAGCGGAATGTCCCGAGCTTATCGGTGGTGAGGAAGCTGGTTCCGGCGAAGGAGGCCTCGGTCCCGAAGACCCGATCCAGTTCGGTGGGGTGGCCGCAGGATTCGTGGACCTGAAGGGCAAGCTGTGCTCCTCCTATGATTACGGTGGTTACCATTGAGGGACACTGGGGGGCGTAGAGGAGTTGAGCTGCTTCCTCCCCGGTGCGAGCAGCGTTCTCCACCAGCTTCATTTCTTCAATGAATTCCCAGCCTGCCGTCCCCTGATGGCGCCCGAAGGAATTGGGGTAAGAGCGCTTCTGGACGTCCTCGGGGCTCACGGCTGTGGCCTCCAGACCCCCACCGCTCTCCACTATTTCCTGCTCTACATAGCTTCCTTCGGTGCTGGCGAAGATCTTGAACTCTTTAAGGAAGCCCAGGCTTCCCCTGGCCACCTTCACTTCCTTTGTCCGGCGCATTTCGGCATCGGCGGCCAGGAGCAGCTCAATTTTCTTTTCCAGGGGTATGGAGAAGGGGTCAATCTTTACGGGGGTTCTGTATTGCCCCACGTGGACTTCAGGGGGGCCGATGTCCACATCCTCAAGTTTGGTGAGGGCGCTTGCCTTAGCTATGGCCACGGCCAGGGCGGCTACCCTGTCCACCTCTTCCGGGGTGAGGGTGGAGGAGCTGGCGAACCCCCAGGCTCCCTCGGCTATGACTCTCACCCCGAATCCAAGGCTTTCTTCCTGGGAGATGGCTTCCACCACGCCATTTTTCACTGTTATGCTCTGTTCAATTCTGTGGACGATCCGGACGTCGGCGTAGGTGGCGCCCTTAATTTTAGCGGTTTCAAGGGCGCGCATGGCTAATTCTTTCATGGTTCTGCCTCCTTTAGCACAAAGGTGTAAATTGAAAGGAAAGGGCGTGGGACACCCCTGCAGTCCCCTGGCATGGGGGGCGCTCCCCTGCAATCTCCGAGTTTCCCCACCCTCGTTCCCTGAGGGTTCGCCAGCGTTCAGGGTCCCACTCGTGGGCAAAGGGTGGGAGGGGGCT
>DAOUBN010000254.1:0-1551 GCA_034432815.1 Anaerolineae bacterium
GCAAGGCCCCCTCCCAGGGGGTTCGGGGGATGTGCCCCCGAAAGAACAAAAATTGGGGGCGAGTTGGCAACCCCTGAAACCCGCCCACGAGTGGGAGCCTGAAGCCAGGCTCAGCCGCAGGGAACGGGGTGGGAAAAAACAGGGGGTGCAGGGGGACACAGTCCCCCTGACGGGGGGAAGTGGGGGGTGTCCCCCACAAAAACAAAATTGGGGGCGAGTTGCCAGCTCCTGAAGCCCACCTGCGAGTGGGACCCTGAAACTGGGCTCAGCCGCGGCAAACGGGGGCGGGAAAAAGGGCGGGGGAATACCTCCTGGCTCTCCCCACTTGCAGGCGGGTTGTGACAGTGCGGTTCTCGTTCCTAATTGTCCCTTTGGAATATTGAAAGGCTCTGCGAGCCTGCCATTTCCTCCAGGACTGGCCGCAGGCAGACTTCCGGGTCATCCAGAAGAGCGATCTCTTTCAATCCAAGCTTTTCTGCCAGCTTTCCGATGGCCTCGCCTCCGAGGTAATAGCCCGTTTCCTTTTTGCCTCCGATTTCAAACCATGAACCGAATAAGTCAGCGACCGATTTCCCGGCATCTACCCTTTGCAGGAACTCGGCGGCAAGCCAGTTCCTGTGCTCCCGGCACCCATCAAGCCAGTTGCTATCACCTCTTTCCTGATGCCAGGAATCCAGCCCGGAGAGAAGCCGCTCGCAGAAATGAGCAAACCCCTCCTCGTATAACTGCCACCAGGGCCCGCTTCCCATCGGTTTCCCGTTCTGTTCCCTCCACTGATGGTGGGCTAAATGCGCGATCTCGTGCGCTATCAATCCTGCAATGGCCGCAGCTTCGCTCCAGCCGTTCTCGGCAATGCTTTCCAAACCAAAAAGTATTGCTGGCATTCCCCAGAACTCGGTAACCCACCCTGCTCCGCAGCCGATGCCGACGTAGATCACAAAAACTGCTCTGGCTTCAAAGCCAAACTTTCCCTGGGCCCTGCGGTGGATAGGCTCTATGAGCTCCAGAAGATTGCGGCGAGCCTCCTGCATGGCCGGCAACCAGCCGGCAAGGTTGGGGAATCCTTTTTCCCGGGCGACTTCCCGCCAGTTCAGCCCCTGGGAGGAGTAATCCTCAACCTGCCTGGCCAGCAGCTCAGGCCAGGGCGACATATACTTAGTTGCCCATCCTTCTATCTGGGCATCCAGGGGAAGCTCCTGGAACTTTTCCCGGTAAGCCAGGAAAGCCGGGAAGGTGTCAACAACCTCAAACCCGGCCATGGGTTTATCCCCTTCAGTCAGGCTTCGCTTTTAAGGAGTAGTGGTGGGTCCGGCAGTTTCAGAAGGGGTGGAGGTTGGCTCGGGGGAAGGGGTTTCAGTCGGGGGCGAGGTCGGAGTAGGTTCAGGGGTAGGGGTTTCAGTCGGGGGCGGAGGGGGGGTCTCGGTCGGGAACGGGGTGGAGGTTTCGGTGGGGGTAGGGGAAGGGGTAAGGGTTATGGTCGGGGTGATGGTGGCGGCATCCTCTTAACCTTATCCGACATCACCGAGGAGGCGGAGGCTCAGAGGACCAGGG
>DAOUBN010000255.1:0-3531 GCA_034432815.1 Anaerolineae bacterium
GATGGGAAGAAAGCCATAAGGAGGATGATGAAGAGCAGGCCGGGGAAGGCGTAGAGCACGTCCACCGCTCGCATCATTATGTTGTCAACTCGCCCCCCGAAGTAGCCAGAGATGCTCCCGTAGATGGTGCCTATCACCAGGCTTATGATGGGGCCGATGAAGGCAACCGTGAGGGAGATCCTGGTGCCGTATATTATCCGGCTCAAGATATCGCGCCCCACATAGTCCGCCCCCAGGAAGTAGCGGTCACTTATCCTCGCGTAACCTTTCATTGTGGGGAAAAGCCAGAGCATCCAGGCAGGCACTTTGTTGTTATCCACAAGCACCTGCTCGTAATAGGTGTAAGGGGCTATATAAGGGGCGAAGATGGCCACAAAGATCAGCACTATGACGATTATCCCGCCTATTACTGCTGCCCTGTTGCGGATCAGCCTCAGGAAAGCATCCTCCCAGAAGCCCCGCGATGGCCTCGCCAGAACCTCAGGCCTAACCCTCAAAGCCGCGGCTCGCTCGCTCATCCCTTACCTCCTCAATCTGTCAGCCTTATCCTTGGGTCAAGGAAAGCATAGGTTATGTCAACCATAAGGTTGGCTATGACCAGGATCACCGCATAGAGGAGGATTGTTCCCATGATTAAGGGGTAATCCCGGTTGGTTATGCTGATGACGAAATACCTGCCTATGCCCGGGATCCCGAAGATGGTCTCGGTGACGAAGGTTCCCGTGACCAGGGCCGCGAACATCGGGCCAAGAACCGTCACCACGGGGATCATGGAGTTCTTGAGGGCATGGACGAAGATCACCGCCCTTTCGGGGAGCCCCTTGGCCCTGGCGGTCCGGATGTAATCTTCCCTCAGGACCTGGAGCAGGCTCGCCCTGGTAAGTCTGGCTATAAGGGCCGATTGCCCAAGGCCGAGGGCTATGGAGGGCATTATTGCATACTTGAAGAACTCAGGGCCGAGGTTTGAGGGGATAAATCCCAGTATGAAAGGAGGCTTTGCGCCCCATCCCGTCGGGGGTAGCCACTTGAGGGTAACGCCGAATATCCATATGAGAACAGGCCCCAGCACAATTACCGGGACTGAGACTCCGAAGATGGCGATGCTCATCCCAAGGTAATCCCATATGGTATTCTGCTTGAGGGCAGCCAGGATGCCCAGGGGTATGCCGATGAGCACCGCCACCATCAGAGCCATCACGCCAAGCTGCGCCGATATCGGGAACTGCTGGCGGAAGTAATCGTTAACCGTGCGGCTCCGGGAACTGTAAGAGGGGCCAAAGTTCATCCACTTGAGCCAGAGCTTCTCCCCAATTTTTATGTTGATGAGGTGATCGTCGGTCAGGGAAGTCCCGGGGGGTATTCGGGAAATGTGCGGGACGAATACATCCCAGAGGTAGCGGAGGTACTGCTTGGGCAAAGGTTCATCCAGGTGATACTTGGCATTCAGGTTGGCCAGGATCTCCGGCGGAACCGCCTTTTCCCGATCAAAAGGCCCGCCGGGGACCGAATGCATCAGGATGAAGGTTATGAGGGAAACCACAAAAAGAACCAGGAGCATCCAGAGGAACCGCCTGACTATGTATCTCAGCATCTCCTCCCCTCTCCGGAGAACTTGATTTTAAAGGGGGAGGGAAAAACCCCTCCCCCTGGGCCTGCTGATGCTCATCCTACTTTTCTATATCCCACTTCTCAATGTGCTCAAGGCCGCCCAGGACGGAGAATGTCCTCTTGACGTAAGGCTTGGTGCAGGTGACCCTGGTATACCAGTAGATGGGGGCGATGACGGCATCTTCGTAGACCAGGATCTGCTCGGCCTGAGCGTAAAGGTCAACGCGCTTCTTGGGATCCATCTCCTTGGCAGCGGCGCGCACGAGCTCCTCAAACTTGTCGTTCTTCCAGTTCACGCCGCCGCCCTCAGCGGGGTTGGCGGAACCTCCGAAGGCAAAGACCTCGCGGGTGAAGTTGTTAGCGTCGGGGTAGTCCTGGCCCCAGCCAAGCCTCCAGATCTGAGGAGTGGCCTTGGGATCGCGGATGGTCTTGAGGTAGACCTTCCACTCCTGGCTGGCCAGCTTGACGTTGATGCCCCGGGTGTCCTTCCACATCTGCTGGATGGCCTGGGCGATCTTCTCATGGCCGACGCCCACGTTGAACATCAGGGTGAGGTCCAGGTCCTCAGGCTTGAGGCCCTTCTCCTGGAGGTATTCGTTCAGGAGCTTCTTGGCCTCCTCAGGATTGTATTTGACGCCGAGGTCGGGGTAATCCTTGGGAGTGGGGCAACCGGTCAAGCCAGGGCGGCAGAACCACTGGGCAGGCTCCTGACCACCCTTAAGGACGTTCTCCACCAGAGCCTTCCGGTCAATAGCCATGGAGAGAGCCCGGCGCACTCGCACATCATCAACAATGGGGGCCTTAGTGTTGAAGCCGTAGTAGTAAGTGCAGAGGACGGGGGCAATGTAGAGCTCTTTGGAGAGAACCGGGTCAGCCTTCACGCGGTCAATATCGCCGATGGGGACGCCGGCCACGTCCAGGTTCCCGGCCTCATATTCGGCGAAAGCGGCGGTGTCCTCCAGCATCCTGAAGACAATCTCGTCAATCTTGGCCTGAGGAACGCTGGGGATGCCAGGCCAGAAGGGGTTCTTGATCAGGGTTACGTGGTCCTCGTGGACCCATTCCTTGAGGGTGTAAGGACCATAGCCCTGGAAGAAGCCGGTCTCAGTCCACTTGTCGCCGCGGGCCTCGGTGCACTCATCGCCTTCAATGAGCCAGGAAGGCTCGGCGTGGGCAACCCACATTCCGGCGATGTTGGCGTTGTAGGCAGCGGGCTCCTTGAAGGTGATCTGGAGGGTGTAATCGTCAATAACCTTGACACCAACGGCAGCGGTGTCGGTGATGGCCCCGGAGTTGAACTCCTCGCCTCCCTCAATGGCGAAAGCCAGTACGTAAGCGTAGTCGGAGGCAGTCTCGGGCTTGAGGGTACGGATTATGCCATACCAGAAGTCCTGGGCCTTCACTTCCCTGGGCTTGCCCTCACAGTCCAGGACCTGGACCACCTCGCCCTTTGAAGCATCATACTTAACCCAGTAGATGCCCTTGCGGAGGTGGAAGGTGTAAGTCTTGCCGTCTTCGGAGATGTCCCAGCTTTCGGCCATGCCTGGCTCAAGTTCGGCCGTCTCCTCGTTCTGGCGGGTCAGGCCGACAGTGGTTAGCTCAATGATCTGGACAGAGGAAACGTCGGTAGCCAAGGAGGGGTCAAGGGTCGGGACATCGCCGGGGCCAAGGTTCAATCTGAGAACCTTCTTGGGGACTGGAGTGGGAGTGACCACCACTTCCTTGGTGACCACTACAGTTTCCTTAATTACTTGCGGTGTAGGGGTAGCACAGGCCGTGAGGAGCATTGCAGCGGTCACCACTATTGCCAGTGCTACGTAAAGCTTTCTGCTCATCTTGCCTCCTCCTTAGGTTTTCAATTCAGCAGGCCCGTTATTTTTTATACCTCAACTGGCCTCCCCTGTCAAATTCGCGAGGGGAAAA
>DAOUBN010000256.1:0-1536 GCA_034432815.1 Anaerolineae bacterium
GACCTGGACGAGCGGCTGCGGGCCATAAAGCCTGATAAGCTCATAATCTGCGGGGTCTGCACCGACATATGCGTCATGCACACGGTGGCCGATGCCCGCAACCGCGATTACCCCGTGGAAGTCCCGAAAGATTGCGTTGCCAGCTTTGACCCCGAGGCGCACCAGTTCGCCTTGAAGCACATGGAGAAAGTCCTCGGAGCTAAAATTGTGTAGCCCGGAGGCCCGAAATGAAGGAACTTCCTTTCTCCCACCCCATCCTTTCCGGGGAAACTGCCGACGTCTATTTCCTGCGCACTAAAGCCATCCTTGAGGCTGAAGGGCTCAACCCGGTGGTCACCATGGAGATATTCCCCAACAAGCCTGGGGTCCTCTGCGGGATGAAAGAGGTGCTGCAACTCCTCTCCATCGTCCTGCCCGAGAACGCAGAAGTGTGGGCCCTGGACGAAGGGGAGGAAATGGCTGCCAAGGAAGTGGTCCTGCGGATAATAGCCCCTTACCTGAGCTTCGGGATGTATGAGACGGCCATCCTGGGCATTCTGGCCCACGAGAGCGGATGGGCCACCGCCGCCAGGGAATGCGTAAAGGCTGCTGGCGATATCCCGGTCATAAGCTTTGGAGCCCGTCACGTTCACCCTGAAGTGGCTGCCAGGATGGAGTATGCGGCCATCGTGGGGGGCTGTGCCGGATGCGCCACAACCGCCGGTGCCAAACTCGCCGGAATAAAGCCATCGGGGACGATCCCCCACGCCATGGTCCTCATATTCAACGATACCGTGAAAGCCGTTGAGGCCTTTGACCGCCACATGCCTCCTGACATACCCCGCATAGCCCTGGTGGACACCTTCAAGGACGAAGCCGAGGAAAGCATAAGGGTAGCCCAGGCCCTGGGCCGGAAACTCTGGGGGGTTCGCCTTGACACCCCTCCCGAAAGAGGGAGGGTCACCCCCGACCTGGTCAAAGAGGTGAGGGCGAGGCTGGACCAGGCCGGGTTCACCTGGGTGAAAATTGTGGTGAGCGGGGGCATAGATGCGGAGCGCATCCGCCTCTTCCGGGAGGCTGGTGCTCCGGTGGACGCCTTCGGCGTGGGGAGGGCCATAAGCGGTGCGCCGCCCATTGACTTCACCGCCGATATAAAAGAGGTGGAAGGAGACCCGCGGGCTAAGAGGGGCCGGATCCCCGGCCGCACCCACAACCCGAGGCTCAAAAAAGTAGACCTGAGCGCCTTCAGAGGAGCTCTCTGAAAAACAACAACCCCTCACCCACTTCTCCCACAGGGAAAGGTGTGTCCCCCGGATTGAATTTACAGGGGTGGATGGGGCGAAACCCCATCCCGGGGGGCATAGGGGTGCCCCCAAATGGGGGGTGCAAGGTGGCGAAGCCCCCATGCCGGGGGGTTGTGGGGGGAGTGTCCCCCCGCCCTTCTCTCCCCTTTCTCAAAGGGGTAAATCAAGGGGCGAGTAGCCCTCTCCTACAACCCGGCCATGAGGGGTTGTTGTTTTTCAGAGAGCTCCTCTGAAGGCGCTCAGGTCTACTTTT
>DAOUBN010000257.1:0-9097 GCA_034432815.1 Anaerolineae bacterium
CCCCCTGGTCGCCCTGAGGTGCGGGGCCGCAATTGTGGAAATAAACCCCCACGAGACCCCCCTTTGCTGGAACATTGAAAAGCCCTGAAGCCCCGGGGAAAGGATTGATTTTCGCCCCCGCCCGTGATATAATGAAAATGCCAATCATTATCAACTCCGGAGGCAGGCATGGAGAGCCTTAACGCCGCAGTGCCTTTGAGCGAGGTGGAGGCCGGGAGAAGGGTCCTGGTTAAAAAGGTGGCAGGCGGGAGGGGCATTGTGGCCAGAATGGCCGCCATGGGGGTTGTGCCAGGCGCAGAACTGGAAGTGGTCAGAAACCCGGGACACGGCCCCCTCATCGTCAGGGTTAAGGGTTCTTTCCTAGCCCTGGGGCGCGGGGAAGCAGTTAAAGTAATGGTCCAGGAGGTAGACAATGCAGGGATGCCACGATCACCCTGATGCAGCTGTGAGGCCTCAGGCAGGAGAAAAAACCCTGCGGGTTGCCCTCGCCGGCCAGCCCAACGTGGGCAAATCCACTGTCTTCAACATCCTCACCGGCCTCTCCCAGCATGTGGGGAACTGGCCCGGCAAGACCGTGGAGAAGAAAAGCGGCTACTGCCGCTACGGTAATTACCTGATTCACATCGTGGACCTGCCTGGAACTTACAGCCTCACGGCGAACTCCCTGGAGGAGAGGATCGCCAGGGATTACATCATCCAGGAGAGGCCTGATGTAGTGGTGCTCCTGGTGGATGCGGCCGTCCTGGAGCGCAACCTCTACCTCCTGGCCGAGCTCCTCCTGCTCCCATCCCCCGTGGTCCTCGGCCTCAACATGATGGATGTGGCGGAGCAACAGGGCTACAGGATAGACACGGAAGTCCTCCAGGCGGTCCTGGGGATCCCTGTGGTCCCAATGGTGGCCTCAAAGAACCGGGGGATAAGGGAGCTCGTGGAGACGGTGATAAGGGTGGCGGAGGGCTCCATCCCCTACAACCCCAGGCGTCCCGAAATCAAAGAACCCCACAGGCCCGTTCTGGAGAAGCTCCGGCAATTGCTGGACGGTTCAATCCCGGAACCATACCCCCTGGAGTGGGTTAGCGTGAAGCTTCTGGAGGGGGATGCGGAGGTCACGGAGCTGGTCAGGAATAAGCTGGGCGGTGAACGGTGGGGGGAGATAAGCGAACTCCTCAAGGGGCACGAGGACGCAATCCTGGATATAGCGGGCGGGCGCTACGAGTGGATCGGGAGGGTGGTGAGGGCGGCTGTTGAGAGGCCGCGCATGGGCCCTGTATCCCTCACCGAACGCCTTGACCGGGTCGCCACCCATCCCTTCTGGGGAATTGTGACCATGGCCGTAGCCCTGGGGATGGTCTTCTGGCTGACTTACACTGTTGGCTCGCCGATACAGCAGTGGCTTGAGGAGAAGGTGCTGGCTTCCCTTACGGGGCTGGTTTCCTCCTGGCTCAACTCCTGGGGAGCCCCAGCATGGCTTGAGGGACTGCTGGTGGATGGCGTCCTGGGAGGGGCCGGAACGGTCCTCTCCTTCTTCCCCATCCTTGCCGTTTTCTTCGCCGCCTTCGGCTTCCTGGAGGATGTGGGTTACGTGGCCAGGATCGCTTACGTGATGGACCGGTTCATGCACTGGCTTGGGCTTCACGGCAAATCCTTCCTCCCCCTCTTCATGGGCTTCGGGTGCAATGTGCCGGCGGTGATGGGCTCCCGTATAATTGAGGATGAAAAAGCCCGCATCATGACCATCCTGCTGGCTCCCTTTGTCCCGTGCACGGCCAGGATGGCGGTGCTCGCCTTCCTCACCCCCATTTTCTTCGGGAGCAGAGCTTTCCTGGTTTCCTGGGGCCTCATCATCTTCAACCTGGCGGTCCTGGCCCTTGTTGGGAAAGCCCTGGGCACGCTTCTTTTCAGGGAGCGTATCCCCTTCATCATGGAACTGCCCCTCTACCACCTCCCGAACTTCCGCACCATAGGCCTCACGGTCTGGCACAGGACCGCCTCCTTCCTCAGGAAAGCCGGGACGGTGATCCTGGCTGTCTCGGTGGTGGTGTGGGCCCTCTCCTATTTCCCCACCGCTTCCCTGGAAGGCAGCTTCCTGGCCAGGATCGGGAAAATCCTTGAGCCCATCGGCCGCCCTGCGGGGCTGGATTCCAGAATGGTGGTGGCTCTTCTCACGAGCTTCGTGGCCAAGGAAAACGCCGTCGCTACCCTCGGCGTCTTATACGGCACTGAAGGGGAAGCCCTGGCCTCTGCTCTGGCGAAGGAGGTCCCTGCCAGGGCAGGCCTCTCCTTCCTTGTGATGGAGATGCTCTTCATACCCTGCATGGCCACCGTGGCTGCAATCCGCCAGGAAACGGGGGGATGGCGCTGGACTTTCCTGGCGATAGGGCTCTACCTGGTCATCTCCCTCCTGGCAGGGATTGTGATCTATCAGGCCTTTTTCTGGTGGTGATGGACTGTGGTTGAGGAAATACTGCGGCGGCGGAGGAGGGAAACGAAGATAGCGGTCCTCACCGGCGCGGGGATTTCAGCCGAAAGCGGAATCCCCACCTTCCGGGGCGAGGATGGCCTCTGGAAGAGATACCGCCCTGAGGAGCTGGCAACCCCAGAGGCTTTCGCCAGGAACCCGGCCCTGGTCTGGGAATGGTATGACTGGCGCAGGCAGATTATCGCCCGGAGCCAGCCCAACCCTGCCCACAGGACCCTGGCCGAGATGGAGGAATTCTTCCCCCGCTTCACCCTCATAACCCAGAATGTGGACGGGCTTCACCAGGCCGCCGGGAGCAGGAGGGTCCTTGAACTCCACGGCAACATATGGAGGGTCCGGTGCGTTAAGGAGGGGATAGTAACCGAGAACCGGGAGGTTCCCCTCAGGGAAATCCCTCCCAGGTGCCGGTGCGGCTCCCTCCTCAGGCCCGATGTGGTGTGGTTTGGCGAGCCTCTGCCCCGGGATATCCTGGAGGAGGCCTTCGCCGCCGCCGAAGATTGCGAAATTATGCTGGTGATAGGGACATCGGCCCTGGTGCAGCCGGCGGCCTCAATCCCCCTGGTCGCCCTGAGGTGCGGGGCCGCAATTGTGGAAATAAACCCCCACGAGACCCCCCTTTCCCCCTATGCCACAGAGATCCTGAGGGAAAGGGCCGGGAAAGCTCTGCCTGCCCTCTGGGAGAAGTGGAAATCCCTCATCGGATCCTGACGACCACAGGGGCTCTCTTCCAGAGCTTTTCCAGTTCGTAGTAATCCCTCTGGGCTGGCAGGAAGATGTGGAGTATCACGTCCCTGTAATCCATCAGGATCCAGCCCGAATCCGGGGTTCCTTCCACCCCCAGAGGCTCAATCCCTTCGGCCTCAAGCTTCTCCCGCACCTCGCTGGCGATGGCCTCAACCTGCTTTTCGGAATCGCCCGTGCAGATCACGAAGTAATCGGCCAGGGGGAAGAGCTTCCTCAGGTCCAGGACGACTATGTCGTAAGCTTTTTTGTCCATGACAAGGTCCACTATGCGGTGGGCCAGCTCCAGCGAATCCAGGATCTCACCCCCTTTCAGCTTTCAAAAATCAAAGGTTTTGCCGATGCCTCCGCTCAGGGCCTCGTTACCGAGTTCTTCCCTGGCGACCCTGAGGGCTTCTTTACCTGTGCAGTGGCACCCGATCAGCCTCTCCACGCCCATTTCCCGGAGCCTGGCTATTATCTGGCGAACTTTGTGAGGCTTCAGCCCCATTATGTGCAGCCCTCCCAGGATCACGGAGGGGGCTTTGCCGGTGATTTCCTCTGCCCTTCGGGCCAGTTCCTCAATGCCGGGGTGGGCGCACCCCACCACCATGACCAGCCCGGCCTGAGTGTCCACCAGAAGGGCCATTTCGGGCAGCTTTGAGCCCAGCGGGCCCGTGAGCCAGAGGCCGTTCCCCAGATCAACCGGCCCCTTCACCTCCCTCAGGTCCGCCAGAACCCCCCACTGGGCCTTGAGATCGGGTGGGACCGGCGAGGGGACGTAGAGGGCAACCCCAGGGCTTGAGGCGAGAAAATCGGCGAGGCCCCCGTAATGGTCCGGGTGGAAATGGGAGAGGGCTGCCTCCCTTATGGTCTCCAGGGGTATATTCAGGGCTTTCAGGGCCGGAATGGGCGAGCGGGGGCCGGCATCAAAGAGGATCCTGCGCCCGCTCACTTCCACCAGGGCCGAGAACCCCCAGCCCGGCTTCAATTCCCTGTGGACCGAGGTGTTGTCAAAGAGGATAGCGATTTTTGCCATGCGGCTGCGATCACTTCAGGATGTAATAGGTGCCGCGCTTATCGCCCACTTTGATCAGAATCCCCTTCCTCACCAGGTCAGCCAGGTCCAGGCGCAGGGTTTCGGCGGAGACATGGGGGCAGAGGAGCTTGTATTCCCGGTTGGTTATCCGGCCATGCTGGCGGATGTAGTTTATGGCGGCCAGCTGCCGTTCGTTCATCTCCATTTCCCAGCGGGGGAGGGGAGGGCGCTCCTGGACATTGCGGAGGATAACGGTGAAGGAATAGGGCGTGGCTTTGAATTCCGGCGGAGGATGGCCGGCGTTAACCATCTCTTCAATCATCATGTCTATCCCGAGGCCCAGCTCTTCTATGAAGCCCCAGTAGTATAGCCCCGAGACTATCCTCGGATTGCGGGAGAAGTGCTCTTCCACGATGTTGTCCAGAGTTATGTAGCCCGGGAGGCCGCCGGGGCTTGTGACTTCCAGCCGGTCGTCATACATTTTCACTTCAATGCGGCGGCCCCTCAGGCGGTAATCCCTGTGGGCCACGGCGTTGACCAGCGCTTCCCTCACTGCAAAGGGCGGGTATTCCGTCCGGTCTTCCCGCACGAGCCCCTTGACCACCGCTTCCCTCTTCATCTCCTCCCAGAGGATCTCCCAGGTCCGCTCAATGATGCGGCACAGAGGTCCTCCTATCTCCTCCCTCCTCCCGTAACCGACCGTCCCTTCCGGCCTCCTCGCCTCATTCCCCACGAAACGCACGAATACGACGCCGCTCTGGGGCAGGAAGAGCTGGGGGTCCTTCCCGAAAAGGAGGATTCCGGCCACTGTGGGCTCCCCCTGGCGGGTTATCGCCCCTATCTCCTTCAGGATCTCCTCCACCGGCCCCTGAGGGCGGCGCCCGCTCCTTTCCTCCCGCTTCCTGAGGTATTCCTCAATTATCTCATCGCTCAGGTCATCAAGGGATGCGCCGGGGACGGGCTCTTCCTCGTAGGCGCTCACTGGCTTGGTGGAAGCCAGCCTCCTTATCTCCTCCCCGCTCAGGAGCCTGTTTTCTGCCCCAACCCTCAGGTAAACCCTGCCATCTTCAAGGCTGTGGAGGTCCAGGCTCCGGTAGACCATTAAGGCGAGCACGGTTCCGTAGGGGGTTTCAATCCTCTCCCACTCAGCTCTGACCGGAGGCCTGCATTTCCTCTGAGCCAGAGTGTATGCTTCCTCCACCTCCTGGGCTGAGGGCACTCCCAGGACCCGCCCGCCAGCTTCTACGCCAATGTAGATTGTTCCCCCATCGGCATTGGCGAAGGCGATGAGGGTTTCCGCAAGCCTTTCGGGGTCGGCTTCTGGCAGGAACTCCACAAGTTGCCCGGGCTTTTTATCCAGAACAAGGGCCCAGTCTTCCATAGGCCACTCCTGCTCCTTTAACCTTCTCCCCTTTGCCCAGGGCGATCAGGGCTTCCGGCACAGCCGGGCGGCTCTTGGAAGGAACTTCTTCGGCCTTCACCCGCCATATCCTGCCCCTTTCCGAAAAGGCCAGGAATTCATCCTGGGGGCAGAGGGCCAGAGCCGCAACGATTGAGCCAATCCTTTCCGCCTTCCCTCCGGAAGCCACCACTCCCTGACCGTAGCGGTGCTGGGAAGGGAAGAGGCTGAAAGCCACCCGCTTGACAAAGCCTTTATCGGTCAGGATGAGGAGGAAACCATCGGGCTTGACCGTCCCTGCTCCCACAACTCTATCCCTTTCCTTGAGTTTTATCCCCAGGACGCCAGCGGCGTCCCGGCCCATCGGTCGGACTTCGGAGGCGGGGAAGCGGAGGGCCAGGCCTCCGGCGGTTACCATGAAGAGCTCGTCCTCCTCCCCGGCCAGGGAAAGGGCCACGGGTCTGTCTTCTCCCTCAAGCTTTATGACCCCAAGGCCTGAGGAGCGCACTGGCATGATTTTATCAAGCTCAACCCTCTTAACCTTTCCCTGCTCTGTGAAGATCGCCAGGTAGCCTCCGGAGAGCCCGGGGGGAAGGGCAATGGCTGCCGCGGGACGCTCCCCGGCGTCCAGGGGGAGGGAAAAGCGCCCCTCAATCTGATAGGGCCTGAAACTGTAGAGCCTGCCCTTATCGCTCAGGACCAGGACCTGGTCAATGCTCTCGGCTTTCAGGGAGAGGGCGAGGGAATCCCCTTCGGCTATTTCCAGAGCGAGGCTTTCCCTGCCGTTTCTGGAAGCTCTGCAGCTCCGGAAAGAGGCCCTGTGGACGAAGCCCCTGCCGGTGATGGAGATAAGGAGCTCTTCCCTGGCCACCAGGTCCTCCTCTGTCAGGATTTCAGCCTCTTCGGGCAGGACCTGGGTTCGCCTGGAGTCGCCATACTTCTGGGCCAGTTCCAGGGCTTCCTGCTTTATGAGCTCCAGGATCTTGCGGGGGTATTTGAGGAGTTGCTCCAGGCTCTTTATCGTCCTGGTGAGTTCCTTGTGCTCCTCCTGGAGCTTCTGCCTCTCCAGGGCCACCAGGCGCCTGAGGGGCATATCCAGTATGGCCTGGGCCTGGATCTGGGTCAGCTTGAAGCGCTCCATAAGTTTCTTGAGGGCCGTTTCCGGGGTGCGGGAGCCCCGGATTATCTGGACCACCTCATCCAGGTTTGCCAGCGCCACCAGGAGCCCCTCAAGGATGTGGACCCTGTGGCGGGCTTTCTCCAGGTCGTAGCGGGCCCGCCTGGTGATTACGTTCTTGCGGTGTTCAATGTAGTGCTTTATCAGTTCCTTCAGGGAGAGCAGGACAGGCTCCCCGTCCACCAGGGCCAGCATGTTGATGCCGAAGGTCACCTGGAGGGGGGTGTATTTGAAGAGCTTGAGGAGAGCAGTCCTGGGCTCGACCCCACGCTTTAGCTCAATCACTATGCTCATCCCCTCCCGGTCGGACTCATCCCGGAGGTCGGCTATCTCTTCCAGGCGGCCGCTCCGGACGAGCTCCGCTATCCTTTCCAGGAGGGAGGATTTGTTAATCTGGTAGGGGATCTGGGTCACGATTATGGCGTAACGCCCCCCTTTTATCTCCTCAATCCGGGTCAAAGCCCTTACGGTTATTATTCCCTTTCCGGTGGCGTAGGCGGCCTTAAGCCCCTCGTAGCCCAGGACGATCCCGCCGGTGGGGAAATCGGGGCCTTTTATGAATTTCATCAGGTCTTCCAGGGATATTTCGTCAAATTTCTGGTAGTTGTCCACAACGAAGGCTATGGCGCTGGCTACTTCTTTGAGGTTGTGGGGCGGGATACTGGTGGCCATCCCCACGGCGATGCCGGAGGAGCCGTTGATGAGGAGGTTGGGGAGCCTTGCGGGGAGGACCGTGGGCTCTTTCAGGGAACCGTCAAAGTTATCGGTGAAGTCCACGGTCTCCTTTTCTATATCGGCCAGCATTTCCATGGCTATTGGGGTAAGGCGGGCCTCGGTATTGTGGTGGATGAAGCCGTTGCCAACGAAGGAATTGGGTCCAGGAACCCGGAGGGAGTATACAGTTTCAATTCCGTTGTAGCGCAGGGCAGAAACCCGGGCAAAGTAGTAGCGCTGGCTCAGGAGCCAGGCCACCAGCGCCCGATCTTCTGGCTCCAGGAATTCCTTAAGCTGGGGCCAGTAGGCTTCCAGGCGCTCGTAGCGATTGAGATTGTGCTTGCCAAGCCATTCGTTCCTGCCCCGGCCCCGGTAGCGGGAGCTAAGGTATTCGGCCAGGAAGGGCACAAAATTGGTTTCCTGAATGCGCACCCTAACGGCTCCAGCGAGCCCCCCGGGATGAACTACAAGCCAGTCGCCGGGCCTGAGGTCCTTAAGGAGCTTCCAGGCCAGAGTAGGGCGTCCGTTGCCATCCCTGGTCCAGGTGAGCACAGGGTGCTGATAAGTCCCCGCAAATCCAAGGCCGATTTCGGTCTCAACCCGGATCGTCGGATGACGGCCAGAGTTGAAGAACCTGTCAGCTGAAGCAAACTTGCCTTCATGGGTGAGCACTCCGAGGCGCACCTCATGCTCTGATGAATCCGGGGAACCGGGCACGATGTCCTCAATTCGGATGAGACCCTGTTCGGTAGCGATAAGGGTATCGCCGGTAACGCAGTAGCGCATCGCGGCCGGAGGGTCGCCGTCAATGCTCCCGAAGTTCCCCTGGCCGTCCACCAGGGGGTAGCGGAGGGTGAAATCCTGGGCCATCCGGGCCATGGCGTCGTAGACGGCGGCGTCGCCGTGGGGGTGGAATTTGCCCAGGACTTCCCCTACGATGCGGGCGCTCTTGCGGTATGGCTTATCGGGGCCGAGGCCCATCTCGTGCATGGTGTAGAGGATGCGGCGCTGAACGGGCTTGAGGCCGTCCCGCACATCCGGCAGGGCCCTGGATACGATCACGCTCATGGCGTAATCCAGGTAGGCCCCTTTCATCTCCTCTTCAATGTCTACAGGGATGACCGTCCCAATCTCCACAATTCCCTCCTTTCCCATCCAGGGAGATTATACCCCAAGGGTAAGCAGGATTCAAGTGAAACCAATTTCACGGGGGTAGAGGGAGCTCCGCCTCATCCCAAGGGACTGAGGGGTATCCCCCCGCCTTTTTCTTTTCCTCCCACCCCCGTTCCCTGCGGCTCAGCCGGACTTAAGGGCCCCCTCGTTGGCGGGCTTCAGGAGATGCCAACTCGCTCCCTTTTTTTTTTCGTGGGGGGGACACCCCCCACTTCCCCCGTCAGGGGGACTCTGTCCCCCTGCACCCCCTTTCACGGGGGTGGAGGGGGCTTTGTCCCATCCCGGGGAGGTCTGGGGGTGTCCCCCCAAAAACAAATCAAAGGGGCGATCAGCCTCCTCCCGTAACCCGGCCACAAGGGGGACCCCGACCCCCGGCAACCCCCCAGCAAACGAGGG
>DAOUBN010000258.1:0-5054 GCA_034432815.1 Anaerolineae bacterium
TGCCCCTTTTCGCCCCTGAGGTAATCTTCGTAAACGAACTCAATCCCGGTGAGGCCGACTTTATCGCGGCTTGGGTCGTATCCCTTGGCCCTGTAATCTTCCGCCCACTCCCTCGGGATCATGCCCGTGTATCCGACAATGTGGGAGAACAGGGTGCTGCTTATGTATTCCCTCAGGGGCTCCACTTCAACCCGGATGCCGGGGAAATCCAGGTGTTCCTGCTGGAGGAAGAAGGCCGTTTCCCTGTCCACGTTCTTCTTGACCACTATGGGCTTGAAGGGGTTTTTCATCCCCTCTTTTACCATGGCTTCAAGGTCGGGAGAGGAGCTTGCGGGGGAAGCGAGCCCTGCGCTCTTCCCTGAAGAGAAGAGGATTTCGGAGAGCCTTAAGAGCAGCCTGCGGCGTTCCTCTTCCCCTTCCGGAAGGTAAGCAGGGATGATAGAGACAAGATAGCTTGGGGTGTTCCGGACCAGGGGTCTCCCCCATCTGTCGTAGATGACCCCGCGGAGGGCGCTGGTCTGGACGAGCTGGAGGCGGTTCTTATCGGCCAGGGAACGGTAGTAATCGCCCTTCAGGATCTGGAGGTGCCAGAGGCGAAGGCTGAAGGCCAGGAAGATGAGGACGATCCATATCTGGAAGGCCAGCAGTCTTGCCCTATTCCCGTTCACGGCTCCCCCTCAGGTAAAGCCCGGACAGGACGAGGCAAGCCGGGATCGCCGCCATTGCGTTCAGGAGGGCTGAGGGCAGGGTGATTAAGGCGATGCTTTCAGCTCCGATCAGGCCCTGGCCCAGGAGGCGGAGGACAGCCAGGTGGAGGAGATCGTAAAGGACAAAGAGGAGGCCGGCAACGGGGAAGACAGCGAAGGGGTTGTTGTAGGAGAGGTGCCCGGAAGTGAAGGCTCCCAGGAAAGCGATGATCGGGAGCGAGAGGGTGAAGGGGCCCACAGGCCCCCCCGAGATCAGGTCCAGGAGGAGACCGGCTCCGAAGGCCCAGCCCATCGCCGCATTCCCACCTTTGAGGATGCTCCAGCAGAGGATCAGGATGAAAACCAGATCCAGCCTTGCAGGGCCGAGCTTGAACCCTGAGATGGCGGCCTCCTGCGCAAGGACTGTGGCCAGCATAAGGCCGAGATCGTGATAGAAACTAATGGCTGCCCTCCTCTGGAATTGATGGGGTGAAGCCTTTGATCACCAGGACCAGCTCCAGCCGGTCAAAATCCGCCGAGGGTTTGATGCGCGCCTCCTGGAAGAGGGCATAATCTTTCCTCTCCACCTCAATTACCTGGCCTATCACCAGCCCTTTGGGCAGAGTCCCGCCGAGGCCGGAGGTCAGGACCACCTCTCCCACCGAGACCTGCGCGTCCATCGGGATATAGCGCATGAGGAGTGCTCCGTCCGGAGTTCCTTCCACCATTCCGGTGACCTGGCTTCCCTGGAGGTAGGCGCTCACCGAGCTGGAGGGGTCCGTGAGGAGGAGGACTTTTGAAGCATCGTGGTAGACGCTGACAACCCTGCCCACGAGGCCCCTTTCGGTCACCACAGCCATCCCTGGCATGATCCCCTTTCGTTGCCCGGCATTTATCAGGATGTAGCGGGTGAAACCGGAGGGGTCAAACCCGATAACTCTGGCCGTCACTCTGGCGGTTGTGTAATCAAGGGCGGGGTTTTCCTGGGTGAAGCGGAGGAGTTCTCTCAGAGCCCTGTTCTCGGCTTCAAGCTCCCGGAGCTGGATGTTCTCAATGGTGAGGCGCTCCACTTCCTTCCGGAGCTTCTCGTTCTCCTCCCGCAGGTGCCTGAGTTCTTCAAAGGCGTTTACAGCCCGGCGGATGGAGGAAGCCGCGAGGGAAATCCTATGCTGGATGGGTGTGGCGGCGCTCAGGATGGCGTCCTGAACCGGGTTTAAAAGGCCTGCTTTATGCAGAAACAGGAGGGTGAAGCCAAGGGATGTCAGGAGGAGAAGAAGGCGCCAGCTCGGCCTTTTATGGCCTCCTGAGGCCGGAAAGAACTTTGTAGTAGACATCAAGGCTCTCCAGGATCCTGGCCGCTCCCCTTACGACGCAGGTTACCGGGTCCTCAGCAACGTATACTTTGACTTTGAGCTCCTCGCTCAGCCTTCGGTCAATGCCTTTGAGGAGGGCTCCACCGCCCACAAGGGCTATGCCCCTTTCCATCAAGTCGGCCACGAGTTCCGGAGGCGTGTCGTCCAGCACGTCCCTTGCGGCGTTGACGATGGCGGAGATGGAGCCGGAGATGGCTTCCCTTATCTCCACGCTGGAAACCTCCACCTCATCGGGGAGGCCAGTGATGAGGTTCCGCCCCCTGAGGACAAAGGTTTCCTCTTTTGGCAGGGGGTAAGCGGAGCCTATGGCGATCTTGGCCTGCTCAGCCATCCTTTCCCCTATGAGGAGGTTGTATTTCTGCTTTGCGTAGCGGATTATGTCCTCATCCATCTCATCGCCGGCTATCCGGATGGAGGCGCTCTGAACCACCCCTCCGAGGGAGAGGACGGCTATCTCCGTCGTCCCGCCGCCGATGTCAATCACCATGCTTCCCACGGAATCGTTTATAGGGAGGTCGGCCCCGATGGCGGCGGCTATGGGTTCTTCCACAAGGTAGACCTCCCGGGCTCCTGCGCTCATGACGGCGTCGTAAACGGCCTTCTTTTCCACTTCGGTCACGCCGCTGGGGATGCCCACTATAACCCTGGGCCTTGGGACCTTGAAGAGGAGCTTCTCGTGGACTTTTCGGATGAAGTAGTGGATCATGGCCTCGGTCACGTCAAAATCCGAGATGACCCCATCCCTTATGGGCCTTATGGCCGCTATAGTGCCCGGGGTCCGGCCCAGCATTTCCTTGGCCTCGGCACCTATGGCCAGGATCTTGCCGGTTTCCTTCTCCAGGGCCACTATTGAGGGCTCATTTATGATGATCCCCCTGCCCTTGACTGCCACCAGGGTCGTGGCGGTTCCCAGGTCAATGGCCATATCAAAGGAGAAAAGGCCAAGGAACGCATTCACAGGGTTGAACACTTCTCCCGCTCCTTATCGGTCAAGAGTTTGGCAAATTATACCACAGGGAAGGCCCATTAGCCAAAAGGGGGTTTCTGTTGGGGGAAAAGGGAAAACAGGGGGTGCAGGGGGAAGTGGAGGGTGCTCCCCCGAAGAGCCTCCTGAAGCCCGCCCACGAGAGGCTGTTATTGACAGGGGGCTTCCGCTCTGGTATATTTATTTCCGGAGGGATGGCCGATTGGACGAAGGCGGCGGTCTTGAAAACCGCTGTGGGTAACTCCCACCGTGGGTTCGAATCCCACTCCCTCCGCCTTAATGTTTCCAGGCCTGGCGAGAAGCCGGGCCTGTTTTTTTCTTTAAAGCGCAGACAATTGGGGGGACCTTCTCTCGGCAAGGCAAGTTGCTTCCCTTTGAAAACTTGCCAGCGAGCGGGGCCACAAAGCCCTGCCGAGCCGCAGCGAAAGGGGATGGGGGAAATAGCTTTTCCGGGGGCACATCCTCCAGGCTCCCTGGCATGGGGGTTTCGCCCCCATGCCCCCCCGATTTTTCCCCACCCTCGTTTGCTGGGGGTTCGCCCACGTTCAGGCCCCCCCTCGTGGCCAGGTTGCAGGAGGGGGCTACTCGCCCCTTGTTTTACCCCTTTGGGTAAGGTAAGGAAAGGTCGGGGGGACACCCCCCGCGCCCCCCGGCATGGGGGCTTCGCCCCCCTGCACCCCCCCGATTTTAGGGGACATTCCCCAGGCCCCCGGGAGGGGGCAAAGCCCCCTCCACCCCGTGGGAGAAAAACAGGGGGTGCAGGGGGACAGGTCCCCTTGACAAGGGGAAGTGGGGGGTGTTCCCCCACGAAAACAAAATTAGGGGCGAGATGACACCTCCTGAAGCCCGCCCACGAGTGGGAGGCTGAAGCCGGGCTGAGCCGCAGGGAACAGGGGTGGGGAAAAGAGAAAAAGGCGGGGGCACATCACCCAGACCCCCAAGAATTTGTTTTACCAGGGACAACCCCCAGCATAGGGGCTTTGCTCCCCCTGCACTTCCCCTGGAGGAAACACCCTCACAGTTCCCCTTATGGCCGGTCTCCGCCGAGGGCTTTCGCGAGTTCCTCCGGATCAGTGATCGGCAGGCGGCACATCCGGTTTTCGCAAAGGTAAACGGTGGGCTGCCCTTTAAGAGGGACTAAAGGCTCAAGCCAGGGAGCAATCCGGAGAAGAGCCTGGCTGTTGGGGCCTTCTGGCCGGAAAAGGAGCACTGCTTCCGGAAGGAAGCGGGCGTTCAGGATTTTAAGGAACGGCTCCGCTTCTTCCGGGGACTGCCCTGCCACCACGATTTCTTTCACCGGACCCAGAGCAAAATCCATGGCTGTGAGGAGGAAAGTGTAAGCCGAAGGAGCATTGCCTATCATCCCCGCTGCCCCTTCAAGGATTTTCCACCCTTCCACCTCCAGATCTGTTTTCCCCGTTGCCCGGCCCAGCTTCAGCAGGACCATGGCCGCCACGGAGTTTCCAGAAGGAACGGCCCCATCGTAGAAGGTCTTAACCGGGAAAGGAAGACCATGCTCGGGTTCTCTGGAGAAGAAAAGGCCGTTGCCCTGGGGGTCACGGAACAGTTCCAGCATTTTGTCCACCAGGTTAATGGCTTTCTCAAAGTAGCGCTGGTTGAAGGTGGCACGGTATAGCTCCATAAGGCCCCAGGCGAGGAATGCATAATCGTCCAGGAAGGCGGGGATGTCGCTTTCGCCTTTGAAGTAGCGGTGGAGGAGGAGGCCATCGGGGGTTCGCATTTTCTCCAGCAGAAATTCTGCAGCGCCGATGGCTGCCCCGGTATATGATGGATCGCCCAGGATCCTGCCCCCCATCGCCAGGGCTGCTATCATGAGCCCGTTCCAGTCAGCGAGGATTTTCTCGTCCCGCAGGGGGCGGGGCCGGTTCAGGCGAGCCCGGAAGAGGAGTTGGCGGCTCCCCTCAAGGGTTTCCTCAAGCTCATCGGGGCTCATTCCCCTTTCGGCGGCGAATTATTACAGGGGCTTTCTCATTTTAAAGGCACCCTTCC
>DAOUBN010000259.1:0-3866 GCA_034432815.1 Anaerolineae bacterium
GCCCCTGGCAGCAGGATGCAGAGCCGCCACTCCCCCGGCCATCAAATTCCTGGCTCCGCGGGAAGATGCTCTCCCCACGCCGCTCCCGGCCCCCAAAGAACTGGCCAGCCAGGAGCTCCCCTCCATGGCCGAGAGGATGATAATCCGCCGGGCCGAGCTCTCCCTGGTCGTGCAGGATACGAAAGAAGCCCTCTCCAGAGCCGAGGCGATAGCCGTGGAAAAGGGAGGATACATCCAGCAATCCATAGTATGGAAAGAAGGCGAAAGCCTCAGGGCCCAGATCACCATGATGGTGCCCGCAGCTAAGTTTGAAGAAACCCTGGATGCCCTCAGGAAGATGGCCACTGACATCCTGAGCGAATCGGTATCGGGCCAGGATGTGACCGAAGAATACGTGGACCTTGAGGCGCGCCTCAGGAACCTGGAAGCCACCGAGAAAGAGTTGAGGGAACTGCTGGCCACCGTCAGGGAGCGCTCCGGAAAGGCCGAGGACATAATGGCCGTGTATCGGGAGCTCACCCGGATAAGGGAGGAGATTGAGAGGGTGAAGGGCCGGATGAAATACCTGGAGCAGATGACCGGCTTCTCCACCATCGTGGTTAACCTGACCCCAAGCGTCCTGGCTCAGCCCGTGGCTCCATCCACCTGGAAGCCTGCCGCAACCCTATGGCGCGCGGCCAGAACTCTGGTCAGGATCCTCCAGTTCCTGGTGGACGTCGCCATCTGGATAATCGTGGTGGTTGTCCCGGTGCTCCTGCCCTTCGCCCTGGCGGCTTACTTCATCTGGCGGCTCGCCTTGAGACCGAAGCCAAAGCAGGAGGCGAAAGAGTGAAAGCGATAGTGGTCCCCCACACCCACTGGGACAGGGAATGGTATTTCCCCTTTGAAAAGTTCCGGCATCATCTTGTCCGGATGCTGGACGAAACCCTTGAGCTCCTTGAAAAGGACGAAAGGTTCGCCCACTTCCTGCTGGACGGCCAGGCCGTCATAGCCGAAGATTACCTGGAAATCCGCCCCGAGAAAGGAGAAGCCCTCAGGAAAGCCATAGCGGAAGGCCGCCTTTCCACAGGCCCCTGGTATACCATGCCCGATGAGTTCCTGGCCGGCGGGGAAGCCCTGGTCCGCAACCTGCTGGAGGGCCACAGGGTGGGAAAGGCCCTGGGAGGGGTCATGAAGGCGGGCTACCTGCCAGACCCTTTCGGACATGTAGCCCAGATGCCCCAGATCCTGCGGGGGTTCGGGATAGAGGAAGCCTTCCTGACCCGCGGTGTGGCTCCCTCTAAGACTGAATTCTGGTGGGAAGCCCCCGACGGCTCCAGGGTCCTTGTCCACTGGTTCGCCGCCTCCTACTGCAACGCCCGCAACCTTACCCCCGAACCCGAAGAGTTTGAGCTCGGCCCCTTTAGGAGGCTTGATTCCCTGCTGGAGTTCTTAGCAGGCCTATCCACCACCGGGGCCGTCTTGCTCATGGCCGGGTGCGACCACATGGGGCCTCAGAAGGATCTCCCCTCCGTTCTGGAAGCCCTCTCAGCCCGGACGGGCCACTCTTTCGTTCTGGGTTCCCTTGCGGATTACATTGAACTTATGCGCAAAAGCCAGGGCCTGGAAGTCGTTAAGGGGGAACTGCGCACTCCTTTCCTCGCCCCTCTCCTCCCTGGGGTCCTCTCTTCCCGGATCTACCTCAAGCAGATGAACCACCGGGCCTTCAACCTGCTCAATTTCTGCGCCGAACCGCTGGCTTCCTTCGCCGCATCCCTGGGCAAGGACTACCCCGGCCATTTCCTCAGGCATGCCTGGCGGCTCCTCCTCAAAAACCACTTCCACGATTCCATCTGCGGGACTTCAGTGGACCAGGTGCACCGGGAAATGGCCATCAGGTTCGCCCGGGTGGAGCAGGTGGCGGAGGAAGTGGCCAGCCAGAGCCTTCAGGCGATCGGCCGGGAAGTGCAGGGCGGCGATGGGGTTAACATCCTCGTCTTCAACCTGACCTCATCCCGCCGGACCGATCTGGCAGAAGCCTGGGTTGAGCCGAGGCTTTCCCCTCCACGCGGCCGGGCCAAAGAGCCGGGCCCCGAAGACCTGGACCTTAGCCGCTGCGTCCTCCTCTCGCCCGAGGGGAAAGCCATCCCATTCCAGATCGGGGAGAGAGCTCTGGAGAGCAGGGACGTGCTGGAAGGGGTCAAGCATGTGGAGAAGGTGAAGATCTCCTTCCTGGCTGAGGATCTTCCACCCTGGGGTTACAGGCTTTACCGATTGGTCCCGGGAAAGGCTGAGCCGCTGGCCGGCAGGGGTGTCCTGGTGGACAAGCGCACTCTTGAGAACGAGTTCTTCCGGGTGGAAGTTATGGAGAACGGGACCCTGAGGGTCGTGGACAAAGAGAGCGGGGCCGTTTACGATGGTCTCGGCTACTTTGAGGATGCGGGGGATGCCGGCGACGAATACAATTTTGAGCCCCCGGAAAACCAGGAGATCTTCACCACCCTCAACCTCAAAGCCAGGGTGGAAGTGGCCGAAAACTTCGTGGACTGGGCCACCCTCCGGATAAGCCACCGCTTCCTCATCCCCCAGGGACTGACGGCCGGGCGCGATCGCCGCAGCCTCAGGAAAGTCGTCTGCCCTGTTATCACTTACGTCAAGCTCAAACGGGGCGTGAGGAGGATTGAGTTCCGCACAGTTGTGGAGAACAACGCCCGCGACCACCGCCTCAGGGTGGCCTTCCCCACGGGCATCCCCTGCCGTGAATCCATTGCCGAAAGTGCCTTCGCCCTGGTCTCCCGCCCCACTTCCCCGCCTGAGGCTGTTAGCCCCTTTGAGCTTCCCGTCACCACTTACCCTCAGGAGCGCTTCCTCATCGTCCAGGGCGAGGGGCGCGGAGTGGCCCTGCTGAACAGGGGACTGCCGGAATACGAGGTTACCCCTGATGGTGTTGTCTTCCTGACCCTTCTACGGTGCGTGGGTTGGCTTTCAAGGGACGATTTGCGTTCCCGGCTCGGGCACGCTGGCCCTCCTTACGAGGTTCCGGAGGCCCAGTGTCCGGGCTTGCATGTCTTTGAATACGCCCTCGTGCCATTCCGGGGCTCCTGGCAGGAAGCGCTACCCTGGCTTGAAGCGGAGGCCCTCACCCGCCCCCTGCTCGGCGCGAGGGTGGATGCAGAAGGAGACATGCCTCCTTCCGGCAGTTTCATGGAGATAAGCCCCCAGCAAGTCGTGGTGAGCGCGGTAAAGGGGGCAGAGGATGGGGCCGGAATCGTGGTGAGGGTCTGGAATGCGACCCAGGAAAGGGTCTCCGCTTCCCTTGTTTTCTGGCGCGAGATAAGGGAAGCCTGGGAGACGAACCTCCTTGAGGAGCCCCTGAGGCCCCTCCCGGCGGATGGCCGGAAGGTTGAGTTTGATTTGCGCCCGTGCGAGATCAAAACGCTAAAAATCTCCTTTGCCTAGTGGGAAAATTGGTGGTGCAGGGGGGCGGAGCCCCCATGCCGGGAGGTCTGGGGGATGCGCTTCCAGAAAAACAGATCCCCCACCCCCGTTCCCTGCGGCTGAGCCTGGCTTCAGGGTCCCACTCACGGCCAGGTTTCAGGAGATGCCAGCTCGCCCCCAATTTTTGTTTTCGTGGGGGGACACCCCCCACTTCCCCCCGTCAGGGGGACTTCATCCCCCTGCACCCCCTCTTTTTTCCCACCCCCGTTCCCTGCGGCTAAGCCTGGCTTCAGGGTCCCACTCATGGCCGGGTTTCAGGAGATGCCAGCTCGCCCCCAATTTTTGTTTTCGTGGGGGGACACCCCCCATTTCCCCCCGTCAGGGGGACTTCATCCCCCTGCGCCCCCTCTTTTTTCCCACCCCCGTTCCCTGCGGCTAAGCCTGGCTTC
>DAOUBN010000260.1:0-14520 GCA_034432815.1 Anaerolineae bacterium
CCCCCTGCACCCCCCTCTTTTTCCCCACCCTCGTTTGCTCAGGGTTCGCCAAGGTTCAGGGTCCCTCTCGCGGGCAGGTTGCGGGAGTTGCCTTCTCGCCCCTTTGGGAAAAGGAAAGAGAGGGCGAGGGGACACCCCCCGTATCCCCACCGTCATGGGGGCTGCGCCCCCCTGCACCCCCCAGGCTCCCCGGGATGGGGCTTCGCCCCCTCCACCCCCATGAAAGAGCAAAACAGGGGGTGCAGGGGGATAGAGTCCCCCTGACGGGGGGAAGGGGGAGGGTATCCCCCCTCAAAAACAAAATTGGGGATGGGAAAAGAAAGGACGGGGGCACACCTCCATTCAGCCATCCCTTTGCGCTCCCTCATCCTTTGTGCTATAATCCCCTCGCAAAATTTTCCCAGGGGAAAAAGAAGTGGCGGGAGAGGAGAAAATCCGCTGCAGTGTGGGCGTTACCGCTTACAATGAGGAGGCCAATATCGGCAAGCTCCTGGATGCCCTCCTCAATCAGAAGCTCCACGAGGTGGAAATTACGGAGATAATTGTTGTGGCCTCGGGTTGTACCGACCGCACCGTGGAGATAGTTCAGGAATACCAGAAGAAAGACCCCAGGATAAAGCTTCTGGTTCAGGAACGTCGGGAGGGGAAAACCTCTGCAGTCAACCTCTTCCTCAAGCATGCCAAAGAAGACATATGCGTCCTTGAAAGCGGCGATACCCTGCCCCGCTACGATGCCATTGAGAACCTGGTCAGGATGTTCAGGGACCCCAAAGTCGGGATGACGGGGGCCCAGAAGGTGGCAGTCAATACTCCCGATCACATCATCGCTGCTCTTTCCCACTTGAGGCTTAAGCTTGAGCACGAACTTTGCATGGAGATCCCGCGCCTTGGGGAGCTCATCGCCTTCCGCAAGGTCTTTGACCAGATTCCACCCGATGTGGCCATGGATGAGGCCTTTGTGGAGGCGCTGGTGATAAAGCGTGGCCTGGAAGTGCGCTACGCCCCCGATGCAGTGGTCTTCAACATGGGCCCCACAACCCTTGGGGATTTCATCCGCCAGCGCCGCCGCAACTACGCCGGCCACCTGCACCTCATGCGCAAATACGGCTACAAGGGGGCGAGCCTGGACACATGGCGGGTGGTGCGCCTGTGGCTCGGAGAGCTGTGGGGAGCCATAAGGCTAATCTACGTCCTCATAGCCCTGGCAGCTATAGAAGCCTTCGCCAGGCTTCTGGGCGCTTACGATTACTACATCCGGGGCCGCAAACACGTGGTCTGGGATATGGCCTGGACCACCAAGAAAGTGGAGCCTCCACCAGGGCTGGAGAAGGCTCCGCCATCAGTCATAACCAGATTGACCCTGGACCCCTTCGCGCCTATCATTGATGCGGAGCACAAAGAAGAATGAAAAGGGCCCTCACCTCTGCCCTCAAGGTAGCGGTAAGCCTCGGGTTACTGGCTTTCCTCCTGACCAGGCCCGAAATACACCAGTCCTGGGAGCTTTTCCTGAAGGCCAGAACCGATTTAATAGCCCTGGCCTTTGCCCTTTACTTCTTAGCCATTTTCGCCAACATCTACAAGTGGCGCCTGCTCCTCAGAGCAATGGCTCTGGAAGTGCCTTTCGGGAACCTCACCTCTTACTTCTTCACAGGCCTTTTCTTCGGGAATTTCCTCCTGCCGATGGTGGCGGCCGATCTGATGCGGGGCTACGGCCTGGCGGTTGATTCGGAACAGGCAGCCGAGGCGGCTATATCCGTGCTGATGGACAGGCTGGTAGGCCTGGCTTCCTTCCTCTTCGGCGGACTCGTCGGGGTGGCTTTCGCCATCTGGGGGATGAAAAGAACCGACCTTTCCGGGCTGGCGGCAGCGGTGGCGGGCGCGAACGCCCTGTTCTTCCTGGGCTTTGTCTCCCTTCTCAGCCGGAGGCTCAGGAGGCTACTGGGGAAATTTCTCGGAACCAATGCCCTTTTCGCTCGCCTTTCCCGGGCTGTGGAGGCCTACAGGAAAAGCCCGGGCATCCTGGCAGAGGCCTTCCTCATAGCCCTTGCGGGCCTTGGGCTTACTAATCTCGTGAACTGGTGCGCTTCGGAGGCTGTTCACGCGGGCATCCCATTCGTCTATATCTTCATTCTGAACCCCCTTACGCCCTTCGCTCCGCTCCTCATCCCTTCGGTTGGGGGGCTGGGAGTGAACCAGGGGACTTTCGTTTTCCTCTACAGCAATCTGGCCGGCGTGGCCACTCCGGCAGGTGCTTTTTCCCTTTCTTTGCTGATGCAGGCTATAATTTATTTTACGAGCCTGCCAGGCGCTTTCCTCTGGTGGCGAAGCAGAAAAACCGATAATCCAAAAGGAGGGAGGGCATGGTCAGGGAAAGGGAACAGGAACTGAGGAGAAGGAGGACCCGCAAGCAGAAGTTGCGCAAACTGCGCGCCAAGCTTGCCGTCACCACCGACCCCGCAGAGCGGGAGCGCATCATTCAGAAGATCCGCAGGATAAGCCCATGGGCTCCTATTGAACTTCCGCCAAAGCCTTCAAAGGCGGAGTAACCGCACAGCCGGGCTTGAGCCCGGCTTTTTGCTTTTATTCCTCAATCCCGAGCACCCTCTTTATGCTCTCAACCAGCTCGCTGGGGCCAAAAGGCTTTGTGATGTAATCATCCACCCTGGCTATGTGCAATCCCAGTATCTTATCTATGCTCTGGGACCTGGCAGTTACCACGATGACCGGGATGTCCTTGAGTTCCTCATCGCTCTTCAATTGTCGGTAGACCTCCCAGCCGTCCATCTCCGGCATCATGAGGTCCAGGAGGATGAGGTCGGGCTTTTCGGCTCTGGCCTTTTCCAGACCTTCTTTCCCTCCTACAGCCCCCCTGACTTCAAAGCCCTTCTTCTCCAGGATCACTTTGATGAGGTCAATCATCTCGGGTTCGTCCTCTATGCAGAGGATGCGCTTTTTCTCCCCCATGTCCATCTCCCTTCACTCTATGCTCTTGCGGTAAAGGAGATCCCTGACCGGCTTGGCTATCACTATAACCCTGTGGGTGTTCCCGCGGGGAGGCCAGCAGGAAATCAGGGTGAGGGTCTCGTCCGGCGTGGGGTCCATATACCTGGCGTTGGCCCTGCGTTGTTCCTCGCTCACCCCCTTTTCCCTGAGCAGAAGCACTTCCCTGACCTCGTAGAGGAAGATCTCACCTTCGGAATTGTAGAGGAAAACCTTATCGCCGGGCTTGAGCTCCCAGAGTCTCTGGAAGACTTTGCCCTTTATGTTGTTGTGGCCCGAAATAACTATGTTGCCCTTTTCGCCAGGGCTCGCGCTGGTGGAGTGGTGCCCCGCTGCGTAATCGGCCGTTTGCCAGCGGGCCTGAGGGCCTTTTTCAGTATACACGATTTCAATCCCAACCTCCACCACAGGGGCGTCAACTCCAATTACCGGGATCACGATCCTCACGGGCTTTGGTGCCGGGGTTGGAGTGGGCGAGATCGCAGGGGAAAGATGCGGAGAAACAGCAAGCGAGGGAGCAGGATCGAACTGACCAGCCGGTAGAGGCTCGGGCGCAACCGGAAGGATGAGCGGCTCCGGCTCGTTTACCTCCTGGTCCCAGCAAAGCGCCCCCGCTCCTATCAGGATGAGTCCTGTCAGGATAAAAAACCAGGGCAAAATTCTACCCATAATTCCCCTTCCCCGGGGGAATTATAACCCGCCTTCCCCGATGGCGCAAAACGCTATCAATCTACCCTGCCCTCATCGGCCTGGACTTGACAGGCCAGAAGTTCTGTGGTATAAGTAACCCGAAATTTTTCGGGGAGGAGAATTTGAGCTTAGCGGTCCTGGTAGACCTTCGGGCCAGAAAGGGTGCCAAGCGCGGGCAGGCCCTCAGCTCCGGAGGGTCTATCAGGGCCGTTTTGTTCGCTTCAGGTTAAGGTGTAACCTAACCACAGGGAAAGCAGGGCCGGCCCTCCGGAATATAAGGGGGGCCGGCCCTTTTTTATACCCACCGCAAGGAGGTGTGCCATGGCCGAGTGCCCTGAGTGCGGAGCTACTATAAGCCTCCCGCCCGGAACAGAGGTGGGAGAGATCATAACCTGCCCCGATTGTGGGGTGGAGCTGGAGGTTACAGGCCTCAACCCTCCCACCCTGGAACTGGCTCCCCAGGTGGAAGAAGATTGGGGGGAATGATGAAAATCGGGGTTCTGGTCTCCCGCATCCGGGTGGAAGAAAAACTCATCTTCCAGGCCTTGGAAAAAGCTGGAATCCAGCATGAGAAAATTGACGTGGAGAGCATCCCCTTTCTCCTCGCCGAGAAGAAATTCCAGGGCCTGGATGCGGTCTGGGTCCGCTGCGTGAGCCACACCCAGGCCTTCTACGCCTCCAGAGTCATGGAAAGCCAGGGGGTGAAGGTCATAAACCCGCACCGGGTCATCCACATATGCGGGGACAAGCTCCTCACCTCCCTCGCCCTTATGGAGCACGGGGTGCCAACCCTGCAAACGTGGGTGGCCTTCGCCCCCGAAACCGCCCTCCAGGCCATTGAAGCCATGGGCTATCCGGTGGTCCTGAAGCCCCTCCACGGCTCCTGGGGAAGGCTCCTGGCTAAAGTCAACGACAGGGATTCCGCCGAAGCTATCCTGGAGCACAAGAAGACCCTGGGGGGATACGCCCATTCGGTCTTCTACATCCAGGAATATGTGGAAAAGCCCGGCAGGGACATAAGGGCCTTCGTGGTCGGAGGGGAAACAATAGCCGCCATTTACCGCAATTCCCCCCACTGGATCACGAACACGGCAAGGGGAGCGAAAGCTTCCCCCTGCCCCATCACCCCGGAGCTGGACCGCATAGCCCGGGCTGCTGCCGAAGCCGTGGGTGGAGGGATCCTGGCGGTGGACATCCTGGAAAGTCCTGATGGAAGGCTCCTGGTGAGCGAGGTCAACCATACTCCCGAATTCCGCAACAGCATAGAACCCACAGGGGTGGATATCCCCGCCAGGATGGTTGATTACGTGAAGAAAATCGCAGGAGGAGAGATATGAACGGGGGAAGATAGGGGTCCTTTTCTCCAGGGTGAGGCTTGAGGAAAAGCTCATCTTTGAAGCCCTGGCCCGGCGAAAGATCCCCTTTGAGAAGCTGGACATCCGCCGGCTGGCCTTCAGGCTCGGGGAGCGGCTGGATTTTGAGCGCGTCCTCGTCCGGTGCATAAGCCACCGGGAGGCCCTTTACGGCGCCCGGGTCCTGGAAAGCCAGGGGATAAAGGCCCTCAATCCCTACCAGACCATCCGCCTGGCCGGGGACAAACTCCTGACATCCCAGGCCCTTGTGGACAGCGGGGTGCCCACCCTGCCTGTCGCCGTGGCCTTCTCCCCCGAAGCGGCCCTGGAGGCTCTTGAGAAAGTGGGATATCCGGCAGTGATAAAGCCCGTCAATGGCTCCTGGGGCAGGCTCATCGCCAGGGTTGATGGTCCTGAAGCCGCCCGCAGCATCCTGGAGCACCGCTCCTACATGGGCGAAAGCCTCGGCTCCGTGTTCTACATCCAGCCTTTTGTGGAGAAGCCTGGCCGGGACATCCGGGTATTGGTGGTGGGGGAAGAGCTGGTCTATGCTGTTTACCGCTATTCCTCCCACTGGATAACCAACACTGCCCGCGGAGCTTACACCGAGCCGTGCCCCGTAACTTCGGAGCTGGAAGAACTGAGCCTGAGGGCTGCCAGGGCAATCGGGGGAGGAATCCTGGCCCTGGACATCTTTGAAACCCCCGGAGGGCTCGTGGTGAACGAAATTAACCACACCCCGGAGTTCCACGGGGCCATGAAGGCGGTGAAGGCGGACATCCCTGGCAAGATCGTGGACTACTTCCTCAATTGGGAGGGATAAAATGGTTGCTGCTTCCATAGCTGGCGCTTCCGGATACGCCGGCGGGGAACTCCTGCGGTTGCTTCTGGGGCACCCGAAGTTCAGGGTTAAGCAGGTCACTTCTGAAACCTGGGCTGGGAAGCCCGTCCATTTCGTCCACCCTAATCTCAGGGGGCGCACGGAACTGCGCTTTGTCCGGCTTGAGGATCTGGAGCCGTGTGATTTGCTGTTCCTGGCCCTCCCCCACGGCCAGGCCATGTATCGGATTGATTCCTTCTCTTCCCTCGCCCCTTACATCGTGGACCTCTCGGCCGATTTCAGGCTAAAAGACCCGGGGGATTACCCGCGCTGGTATGGCGTGGAACACCCTGCCCCCCACTGGCTTCCCCTCTTCGTCTATGGCCTCCCGGAACTGCACCGGGAGGAGATCCGCTCTGCCCGTTATGTGAGCGGGGTGGGATGCAACGCCGCCTGCTCCATCCTGGCCCTATACCCCCTTTACCGGAGGAAACTGGTGGAAAAGGCCATTGTGGATGTCAAAGTCGGGTCTTCGGAAGGGGGGAGCAGGCCAACCCAGGCCTCCCACCATCCGGAGAGGGCAGGGGTGATGCGGCCCTACGCCCCCGCTTCCCACCGCCACCTGGCGGAACTGCTCCAGGAGCTTGACTTCGGGGAAAAGCCTCAGATCCACTTCACCGTTACCTCCGTGGATGCCGTCAGGGGGGCCCTGGCTACATGCCACTGCTTCTTGAAAGAGCCCCTGACCGAAAAAGATCTGTGGAAGATCTACCGGGAAGATTACGGAAGCGAGCCTTTCATCCGGCTGGTCTCGGCGAAGCACGGCATCCACCGCTACCCCGACCCCAAAGTGCTGGCCGGCTCCAACTACTGCGATATCGGCTTCGCCCCGGAAGAGGGGACAAACCGGGTGGTAATTATGAGCGCCATTGATAACCTGATGAAAGGAGCGGCCGGGAACGCCCTCCAGGCCGCCAACCTCATGCTGGGCTTCCCCGAAACCATGGGCCTGGAATTCCCCGGCCTCCATCCCGTTTGAGGGGGTGAAAGATGCTGGTGGTCAAATTCGGGGGAAACGGATGCCTTAACCTGGAAGCTTTCTGCTCCGATGTGGCCTCCCTGGTCCGGGACGGCCACAGGGTGGTGGTCGTGCATGGCGGCTCCCGGGAGATGGATGCGATCTCCGAGAAGCTCGGCAGGCCACCCCTTTTCGTCACCACACCCTCAGGCTTCCAGTGCCGATACACCGATCGGGAAACCATGGAGATCTTCACCATGGTGCTGGCCGGCAGGGTCAACAAAATGCTGGTGGAAAAGCTCCAGAGCCTTGGGGTCAACGCCGTGGGCCTCTCCGGGCTGGACGGAGGACTGATCCGGGGCGAGCGCAAGGGGGTGATAATCGCCCAGGAAGGGGGGAAGAAGAAAGTGCTCAAAGGGGATTACGGGGGCAGCGTCAGGGCCGTGAATTCGGAACTGCTCCGCCTGCTCCTTGAGCGCGGATACACCCCTGTTATAGCCCCGGTGGCCCTGAGCGATGAAGGAGAAGCCCTCAACGTGGACGGGGACAGGGTCGCAGCGGCGGTGGCAGGGGCCCTGGGAGCCAGCGTCCTCCTCATCCTCTCCGGGGTTCCCGGCCTCCTGAGGGATTTCCCCGATGAATCCACCCTGATAACCGAAATCCCCGGGGACAGGCTGGAGGAATACCTTGAGCTTTACGCCCGGGGGAGGATGAAGAAGAAACTCCTCGGGGCGATGGAAGCCCTCCGCCAGGGGGTTCCCCTGGTGATCCTGGCCGATGGCCGGGTTGATAACCCCATACGCAGGGCCCTTGAGGGACACGGAACTTTCATAAGGCTCGGAGGATAGCCATGGATTACATCGCTCTGGAAAACGCCCACACGAGCGGATTCTACAGGAAACAGCCCATAGTCCTGGTGAGGGGCCAGGGGGCGAAGGTCTGGGATGCCGAAGGGAAGGAATACATTGACTGCACCTCGGGCCACGGGGTTGCCAGCGTGGGGCATGCCAACCCTTACGTGGCCGAAGCCATAGCCCGTCAGGCTTCCCGGCTCATAACCTGTTCCGAACTCTTCTACAACGATGTCCGGGCAGAGCTTCTGGCTACCCTGGCCCGGATAACCCCGCCCGGCCTTACAAGGGCTTTCCTCTGCAATTCGGGGACGGAGGCTGTGGAGGGGGCCCTGAAGATAGCCCGGCTGGTGACTGGCCGCAAGGAGTTCGTGGCGGCGATGCGGAGCTTCCACGGCCGCACCTTCGGCGCCCTATCGGCCACATGGCGCAAGGAGTATCGGGAGCCCTTTGAACCCCTGGTTCCGGGGTTCAGATTTGTCCCCTTCAACAATCTGGAAGCGATGGAGAGGGCCGTAAACGAGGAAACCGCCGGAGTCATCTTGGAGGTGGTCCAGGGGGAGGGAGGGGTGATCCCCGGGGATGGCGATTACCTGAGGGGGGTTCAGGAAATATGCCGCCGGAACGGTGCCCTCTTCATCCTGGACGAAGTCCAGACGGGGTTCGGGCGGACCGGGAAGATGTTCGCCTGCGAGCACTATGGCCTCGAGCCCGACCTCATGTGCATGGCCAAAGGGATTGGAGGAGGGGTGCCCTTCGGGGCTATTATGATCCACGAGCGGCTCGGGGAGATGCCCAAACGGCTGCACGGCTCCACTTTCGGAGGCAACCCCCTGGCCTGCGCCGCCGCCCTGGCCGCCATCCGCTACCTTGAGGAGAACGATCTGCCGAGCCGGGCGGCAATCCTGGGGGATTACCTCCTCGGCCGCCTGCGCCAGCTGGAATCGCCCCTCATAAGGGAGGTGAGGGGCCTGGGTTTGATGGTCGGCATTGAACTCAAGAAAGAAGCCACCCCATACCTTGAAGCCCTCGCCCGGGAAGGGGTCCTGGCCCTCTCCGCCGGCCCGGTGGTGATCCGCCTGCTGCCTCCCCTCGTCATCACGGAGGAAGAGCTGGACCGGGTGGTGGAAGCCCTGGAGAAGGTGCTGCCATGAGGGACGAAGAGGCGGTGGAATTCCTCAAAGACCTGCTGCAGATTTACTCCCCTTCCGGCGGGGAAGCCGCCCTGGCTGCCCACATCGCCGGAAAGCTTGAGGAAATGGGATTCCACGCTTTCGTTGACCAGGCGGGAAATGTCTTTGCCTCCACCTCAAGCCCCATCGCTTCCGAACCAGACCTTCTCTTCCTGGGCCACATTGATACCGTCCCGGGCTTCATACCGGTTCGGGAAGAAGGGGGGAGGATCTTCGGGCGTGGGGCTGTGGATGCCAAAGGCCCACTGGCCGCCTTCCTGGTGGCTCTGGCGAGGGTCAGGCCTGATAGGCCCGTGGTCTTCATCGGAGCGGTGGGGGAGGAAGCCGAAAGCCACGGAGCCCGATGCGCCGTCCCCCGGTTCCGCCCCCGGAACGCCGTGGTGGGGGAGCCAGGCCAGTGGGAAGGGATAACCCTGGGATACAAGGGCCGCCTCCTGGTGCGCTATGCCCTTTCCAGGCCGAAATTCCACACCGCTGCGCCGGCTCCCACCGCTCCGGAGGAAGCCTTCCGGTTCTGGCAGGAACTCAAAGCCTGGGCCGAGGGCTTCAACGGGGCCAGAAGTCCCTTTGAGAGGGTTGACCTCACCCTGCTGGGGATCTGTTCCGGCGAGGACGAATTTTCCACCTCGGTGGAAATGAGGGTTGGGATGCGCCTCCCGCCAGGCCTTGAGCCTTCCCGGGCGATCGGCCAGATCTCCCCCCTGGCCGGTGAGGCAAAGCTGGAATTCTCGGGGGAAGAGGAGGCTTTCGTGGCCGAACGCAATACCCCCCTCGTCAGGGCCTTCTTAGAAGCCATCCGGGCGGAAGGGGGGAAGCCCCGCTTCAAACTCAAAACCGGCACATCCGATATGAACCTGGCGGGACGGTCCTGGCGCTGCCCCATCCTGGCCTACGGTCCCGGCGATTCCTCCCTTGACCATACCCCCTGGGAGCACATTGAGGTTGAGGATTACCTGAAAGCCATAAGGGTGTGGGAGAGGGTCCTCAAACGCTTCGGAGGAGAGGGAAATGGAGCCCTGGATTGAATCAGAGGCCGTGAGGAAATTCACCGCTTCCATCGGCTTTGACCGGAAGCTCTACCGCGAGGACATCCTGGGGAGCATGGCCCACGTCAGGATGCTGGCCCGGCAGGGGCTTATAGCCCCCGAAGAGGCCGAAGCCATCCTCCAGGAACTGGAAAAGATCCGGGAAGAAATTGAAAGGGGCGAATTCAGGTGGAGGGAGGAATACGAAGACGTCCACCTGAACATAGAAGCTGCCCTCACAGAGAGGCTTGGGGAGACCGGGGCGAAACTGCACACCGGAAGGAGTCGCAACGACCAGATCGCCCTGGATATGCGCCTTTACGTGCGAAATGCCGGGGAGCGGATCCAGAAAGCCATAGCGCTGGTTCAGGAAGCCATCCTCACCCTGGCCGAGAACAACATGGACGTGGTGATGCCTGGCTACACCCATCTCCAGAAAGCTCAGCCTGTGCTCTTCTCCCACCACATCATGGCCTACTTCTGGATGCTGGAGAGGGACAAAGGCCGGTTCTCCGACGCCCTCCGGCGAGCCGATGAATGCCCCCTGGGGGCTGGGGCGCTGGCCGGAAGCACCCTCCCCCTTGACCCCGAATTCGTGGCGGAAGAACTGGGCTTCTCCCGGAGCTTCCCCAACAGCATTGATGCCGTGAGCGACCGGGATTTCGTCCTGGAGTTCCTCGCCGCCTGCTCAATCCTGATGGTCCACCTCTCCCGCCTGGCCGAGGAGCTCATCCTCTGGTCCACTCAGGAATTTGGCTTCATAGAGATAGGCGACACCTTCATCACCGGCTCCAGCATGATGCCCCAGAAGAGGAACCCCGACGTGGCCGAGCTCATCCGGGCGAAAGCGGGGAGGGTTTTCGGGCACCTTGTGGCCCTTCTCACAGTGATGAAAGGCCTTCCCCTCGCTTACAACCGGGACCTTCAGGAGGACAAGGAAGGCCTCTTTGACGCCGTGGAAACAGTCCTGACCTGCCTTGAAATCCTGGCCCCCATGCTCAATTCGGTCAGGGTGAGGAAAGAGAGGATGCTCTCGGAGGCCGAAGACGGCTTCCTCCTGGCCACCGACCTGGCGGAGTATCTGGTGCTTAAGGGGATGCCTTTCCGTCAGGCTCACGCCGTGGTGAGGGAAATTGCCAGGCGCTGCCGGGAAGAGGGGAAGAGCCCCAGGGAACTCAGCGTGGAGGAGTTGCGGGCCTTCTCCGGGCTCTTTGGGGAGGATGTGGCGGAGCGCCTTACAGCCTGGGCCTCCGTCAGAGCGAGGCGGGCTCCGGGCTGCACTTCCCCTGAAAGGGTTGCGGAGCAGATCGCCGAAGCGCGGGCAAAACTGAGAGCCTGAAAAGGAGAGCGCAGCCCCATCCCCGGGACTGTGGGGTGTCCCCCCGCCTCTTCTATCCCCCAAATCGGGGAGTAGAGGAAGCAGAGCCCCCATGCCGGGGGCGTTGGGGGTATACCTCTGGAGAAGGGGGTGGAGGGGGCTTTGCCCCCTCCCGGGGGTCTGGGGAGTGTCCCCCCAGAAAAAACAAATCAAGGGGCGAGTAGCCTCCTCCTGCACCCGGCCCACGAGGGGGACCCTGAACGCAGGCAAACCCCCAGCCAACGAGGGTGGGGAAAAAATCGGGGGTGCAGGGGAGCAGAGCCCCCATGCCGGGGGGCTGCGGGGGTGTCCCCCCGCCCTCTCCCCTTTCCCAAAAGAAGTAATTGGGGGCGTGTAGCCCCCTCCCGCAACCCGCCCACGAGGGGGGAAAGCTGGAGGTGGAGGGGGCAGAGCCCCCCTCAGCAAACGAAGGCAACGGGGAAAATCCAACACTTCAAAGGAGGGAACAGCCATGAAGAAAATAGTCTTAGCCTATTCAGGCGGCCTTGACACCTCCGTCTCCATACGCTGGCTCAAAGAACACTACAACGCCGAAGTGATCGCCCTGACCGTGGACGTGGGGCAGGGGAAAGACATTGAAGCCATCCGCCGCAAAGCCCTTGCCATCGGGGCCGCAAAAGCCATAACAGTGGACGCCAGGGAAGAATTTGTGAGGGATTTCGTCTTCCCAGCCCTGAAAGCCGGAGCCATATACGAGGGAGATTACCCCCTCTCCACCGCCCTGGCCCGCCCCCTCATCGCGAAATACCTGGTGAAAGTGGCCAAAGAGGAGGGGGCCACCGCTGTGGCCCATGGCTGCACCGGCAAGGGCAACGACCAGGTCCGCTTTGACGTCTCCACGGGAGCCCTGGCCCCCGAACTGGAAGTGATCGCCCCGGTGCGGGAATGGGGGATGACAAGGGAGGAAGAGATTGAATACGCCCACAAGCACGGCATACCCGTCCCGGTAACCCTCAACAGCCCCTACAGCATAGATGCTAACCTCTGGGGCCGCAGCATAGAATGCGGAGTCCTGGAAGACCCCTGGCAGGAGCCGCCGGAGGAGGTCTTTGAATGGACCAGGCCGCCCGAGGCCGCCCCCTCAGAGCCGCGCTACATCCTCATAGACTTTGAAGAAGGAATCCCCGTGGCGCTGGATGGGGAGAGGCTTTCGGGGGCGGAGCTTGTGAGCCGGCTCAATCAGATAGCGGGGGAATACGGCGTCGGCCGGATAGACCACATTGAGAACAGGCTCGTGGGGATAAAATCCCGCGAGGTTTACGAAGCCCCCGCAGCAGTGGTCCTCTTTGAAGCCCACCGCAAGCTGGAGAAAATGACCCTCACCAAAGAAGTCCTCCGGTTCAATGCCCTGGTGGCTTCCACCTACGCAGACCTCGTCTACAACGGGCTCTGGTTTTCACCCCTGCGGGAAGCCCTGGACGCCTACGTGAACAGCGTCCAGAAAGTGGTCACAGGCACGGTGAGGGTAAAGCTGGAAAGGGGAACGGCCAGGGTGGTGGGAGTCCGCTCCCCATACTCCCTTTACGATTACAACCTTGCCACCTACGACAAAGCCGATGCCTTTGACCACAAAGCTGCAGTGGGCTTCATAAAGCTGTGGGGGCTTCCCCTGCGGGTGAAAGCGAGGGTGCAGGGGCTCTAATCCTCTTCCTCCTCCCTGGCAGCCTTGCCCTTCGCCACCACTTCAACCTCAGCAGCAGGAGCTGGGACTTCTTCCTCCACCTCCTCTTCTCCGGCCCTGACCACCCTCACGACCTCCTCGTCCGGGGATGCAACTGGGGTAACCCCCGGGGGGAGCTTGAGGTCCCTGACCAGGATTGCGTCATCCACCTCTTTGAGGACTGAGAGGTCCACCTCAATCTCGGGCGGGAGGTCCTTGGGGAGGCACTCCACCTCCAGGGTTTCCATGGAATAGAGCAATACACCAATTCCGGAAGCGACGGCAGGGGACTCGCCCCTGAAAACGAGGGGCACCTCTGCCGTTATCTTCTCTTCGGCCGCCACCTTGTAGAAGTCCACATGGCGGATCTTTAAAGTTATCGGGTCCCTCTGGATGTCCTTCAGGAGGACAAGGTGAGGGTTATCCTCTCCCCTGATCCTGAGGGTTATTAACCGGCTGAACCCGGCCTTCCTTATAACTTCCCTCAAATCTCTGCGCGCCACCTGAATGGGGATAGCGCTATCCACATGCCCGTAAATTACCCCTGGAACGTAACCTGCCTCCAGCAGGCGCTTGCTCTTCTTGCCCAGAAGGCTTCTCCTTTCAACCGTGAGCTCAATAACCTCCATAACCACCCTCCTCACGCAGGCTGGATTTTCTTGAAGAAACTCCTGAGGATAGAGACAATTCCGAAAGCCAATCCGACGCCCAGGCCGAACTTGAAAGCTGTGCTTCCATCAAGGACCGTCTCCATGCTCCCGGCCACCTCCCTGGCCAGGACCAGGAAAGCCCTCCCGTTCTGGCTCCGGATGCTCTGGCAGAAAGCAACCCCTACCGTTGAACTGGAAATCTCGGCTTTATCGGCCTGGATGAACCCAAGACGGCTTTCCTCAAAGGAGCATTCCTTCGCCCTGACCGCTATGGCCAGGCTCTGCCTGGCTTCAACCTTCTCCGAGTTTATGACCTCTGCGCCCGACTGGTTCATCTCCACCTTTGAGGCCGAGATGTGGGATGCTCCGCTCTGGTTCATCCTGACTTCCTGAGCGGTCACATCCCCCACGAGCTCGCCTTCAATAATTGCCAGTTCCCTCTGAAATTCGCTCTTTTCCTCCATAACCAGCTCCTTGGCGAAGGTCAGCTTATTTTAATAGGGAACTTCATCCAAGTCAAATTGACGAAGGGGAGGGACGGGCTTTTCAATGTTTTCGCGCATCCGGGCAGGGGATGGGAAAAAAGAGAGGGCGGGGGGACACCCCCCATGCCCCCCGGGAGGGGGCGGAGCCCCCTCCACCCCCTTTTCCCATGCCTCCCGGCATGGGGGCTTCGCCCCCCTGCACCTCCCAATTTTCCCCCACCCTCGTTGGCTGGGGTTTGCCTGCGTTCAGGGTCCCCCTCGTGGGCGAGTTGCGGGAAAAACAGGGGGTTCAGGGGGACGGAGTCCCCCTGACGGGGGGAAGTGGGGGGTGTCCCCCTGCCCTCTCTTTTTTCCCATCCCCTGCCCGGATGCGCGAAAACATTGAAAAGCCCGTCCCT
>DAOUBN010000261.1:0-5468 GCA_034432815.1 Anaerolineae bacterium
AGATCCGGGACCCCAGGCAGGCCATCGGCCCTTACCTGAAGGAAGGCTGCCTTGTAACCGATACGGCCAGCCTCAAGAGGCCGGTGATAAAATGGGCCGAGGAGCTCCTTCCGCAGGGGGGGCGGCCCCTTCCTCTCCCCCAGCGCCATGCCCCCTGCCGATGTGGCGGCATGCATCGCCGCTGTTGAAATCCTGGAAGAATCCACCGAGCTTGTGGACAAGCTCTGGGAGAACACCCGCTACTTCAAGGCCGAAATGCGCCGCCTCGGCTTTGACATAGGCCAGAGCGTGACCCCAATAACCCCTGTGATGCTGGGAGAGGCTCCGCTGGCTCAGGAATTCTCCCGCCGCCTCTTTGAGAACGGAGTCTTCGCCCAGGCCATCGGCTACCCAACCGTCCCCAGGGGCAAGGCCCGCATAAGGGTCATGATTTCCGCCATCCACTCCAGGGAGGATCTGGATCGGGGCCTTGAGGCCTTTGAAAGAGTCGGCAAAGAGTTAGGCGTTATATGAAAGTAGCCATAGTCCACGACTGGCTCAACCAGTATGGGGGGGCTGAGCTCGTCCTGGAGGCCCTGAAGGAGCTTTTCCCCGATGCCCCTGTCTACACCTCAATTTACGACCCCGGAGCGATGCCCCCCTTCTACCGCCAGTGGGACATCCGCACCTCTTTCATGGACAGGCTCCCCTTCGTGAAAAGCCACCACCAGCCTTTCCTCCCCCTTTACCCCCTGGCTTTTGAGAGCTTCAACCTCTCGGGATACGATGTGGTCATCTCCAACAAGAGCGGCTTCTGCCACGGCGTGATAACCAGACCCGAAACCGTCCACATCTGCTACTGCCTCACCCCGACCCGGTTCGTCTGGGACTTTCACGAATACATCAGGGGGGAAGAGGTGGGAAAGCTGGCCAGGAAACTCCTGTCCCCTTTCCTCTTATTCCTGCGTCAGTGGGACAGGCTCCCCGCCGACCGGGCTGGCTTCTTTGTGGCCATATCCAGGGAAGTGAGGGAGCGGATCCGCAAGTTCTACCGGAAGCCCAGCGAGATCATCCACCCGCCCGTCTACACCTCCCGCTTCCACATATCCCCAGAACAGGACGATTACTACCTCGTGGTCTCCAGACTCGTCCCCTACAAGAGGATAGAGATTGCGGTGGAAGCTTTCAACCTCCTGAAGCGGCCGCTCCTCATCGTGGGGGAAGGGAGGGCGAGGGCTTCCCTGGAGAGGAAGGCCGGGCCCACCATCCGCTTCCTGGGCAGGGTTTCAGGGGAGGAGCTTGCCCGGCTCTACGCCCGCTGCAGGGCTCTGATCTTCCCCGGCAGGGAGGACTTCGGCATAGCCCCCCTGGAAGCCCAGGCCTCCGGCAGGCCCGTCATAGCCTATGCCGCCGGCGGAGCCCTGGAGACAGTCGTGGAAGGCAAAACGGGGCTTTTCTTCCACGAGCAGACCCCGGAAGCCCTGGCCGAGGCCGTCCTGGAGTTTGAGAGGAGAGCGGCGGATTTTGACCCTGAAGCGATAAGGGAAAGCGCTGAGCGGTTTGATGTCCGGCACTTCAGGGAAAAAATGCGGCTTTTTGTGCGGTTTGCCGTAGATTATGTAAAAGGAGGCGCCCATGTCTAATGAAAAATTCCTCCGTTTCCCCGAAGGCTTCATATGGGGGGCGGCCACCTCGGCCTATCAGATTGAAGGGGCCTGGAACGAGGACGGCAAAGGCCCTTCCATCTGGGACACCTTCTGCCGCATCCCCGGCAAGATCCGCAACGGAGACACGGGCGACGTCGCCGCCGACCACTACCACCGGTGGGAAGAAGATGTGAAAATCATGGCGGAGCTGGGCCTTAAAGCCTACCGCTTCTCCATCTCCTGGCCCCGGATATTCCCCGAAGGGGTTGGGGAGGTGAACCGGAAGGGGCTTGACTTCTACAGCCGCCTTGTGGATAAGCTCCTGGCCCATGGGATTGAGCCCTTCGTCACCCTCTACCACTGGGACCTCCCCCAAGCCCTGCAGGATAAAGGGGGATGGCCCAGCCGCGATACCGCTTACGCCTTCGCTCGCTACGCCGAAACGGTGGCCAGCGAGCTGGGGGACAGGGTCTCGTTCTGGATCACCCACAACGAGCCCTTTGTGGCTGCCATCATCGGCCACTTCACCGGGGAACACGCCCCCGGCCTGCAGGATCCGGTAGCCGCCTTCAGCGCCGCTCACCACCTCCTCCTCTCCCACGGCCTTGCGGTCCAGGCCATAAGGGCCGCCGCCTCCCGCAAGCCTGAGGTCGGGATCGTCCTGAACCTGCATCCTGTCCACCCCGCTTCCCCCTCGGAAGAGGACAGGCTTGCCGCCAGGCGCCTGGATGGCGTCATAAACCGCATGTTCCTGGACCCCGTCCTTAAAGGGAAGTATCCGGAGGACATGCTGGAGCTTTTCGGCTTCCTCCTCCCCGAAATCCGGCCCGGCGACATGGAGACCATCTCGGTCCCCATTGACTTCATCGGTATAAACTACTACACCCGGTCCGTAGCACGCTTTGACCCCGAATTCCCCCTGATCCAGGTCTCCCAGGTCCACCCCGAGGGGAACGAATACTCCCAGATGTGGGAGATCTACCCGCCCGGGATCTACGAGATCGTGGTCAGGGTCTGGAAGGATTACAATCCCCCCTCCATCTTCCTCACCGAAAACGGCGTCCCGGTGCCCGATGGGGTGGATTTTGACGGCAGGGGGAGGGACGAGAGGCGCATCCGCTACCTCCGGAACCACCTCATTCACCTCCACAGGGCCATAAGCGAGGGCGCCCCCGTCAGGGGATACTTTGTCTGGTCCCTCCTGGACAACTTTGAGTGGGCTTACGGCTACAGCATGAGGTTCGGCCTGGTCTACGTGGATTACCCCACCCAGAAGCGCATAATCAAGGACAGCGGCCGCTGGTATGCCCAGGTCATAAAGGAGAATGGCCTTGCGCTGGAGTAAAAAGCTCTTCCTGCTATTCGTCCTCGCCCTGGCCCTTTCCCTCTTCTCCGCTCCGCCGGCCCTGGCCCAGGGACCCATCGCTCTCTATTATGCCGGACCTGAGGGCAGGGTTCGCAACGCCCTGGTTCTGGCCCGCCTCTTTGAATTCACCCCGGACCCCTCCAGGGCCGAGGTCCTCTTCCTGAACGGCACCATACCCGACCCGGGTGCCGTTTTCCGCCGGCTTGAAGAAGAAGGCACAAGCCTCATCCTCTTCCTGGGGCCGGATGTTGACCCCGGTGAGCTCACAGCCCTGACGGGGAAAGAGGTCAGGCTCACCCGCCGCGATAACCCCGTCAGCCTTTATTCCCCTCCGCTTGATGATTCCCTGGTAAAGGAGATAATCTGGGCCAGCGCGCCTCAGGTCCGGGAGCGCTTTGAAGTTGAAGGCTGGCCCCTTGAGCCCCTGGTGGTGAGCTTTGAGGACAGGAGCCTCATCCTGGGAAGGACAACCCTGGGGAAGGCCACGGTCTACGTCTTCACCGTTTTCCTGGACGGCTTCAACCCTCAGTTTCAGGACTGGGCCTATTTCAATTACTTCGTTTACCACCTGACCGTGAAAGCCGCTGGCCACCAGCCCCTCCATTTCGCCGACTATCCGGCCTCCCCTGTCCCTCACGCCCGGGAGAGGACGGTGATCTTTGCCCTGATGGGCGTGATGCTGGCAACGGCCGGGGCAGCCTTCTGGGGGGTGAGGCGCTCCAGCCTCTCCCACCCCGAACTCCTGGATGAACTCCTGGCCAGCCCCGAAGCTTACAGGGCCCGGGAGGTCGGAACTCCCTGGGAGGAGATCGGCTTCCACAGGCCCCTCGGCGGCTTCCTTGTGGCCCTGATGATGGGTCTCATCCTTTTCATCCCCTTCATCCTCTACCAGAACTTCGTCCTCCCCGTCTTCATCCTGCCATCGGCCCAGGCTCTGGGGATATGGGGGAGGGTCACTCAGTTCTTCAACCTCCTCTGGCTCCTCTTTGACCTGGGCACCAGCACCGCTTTCATCAAGTTCTTCTCCCAATACAGGGTCCACAACCCCCGCCTGGCCATCCAGTATGGGCAGGTTTTTGTATGGTGGCAGGCCCTCTCGGGAGCCTTCCAGGTGGCTCTCGTGACGGCCATCGCCAGCACTCTTGACCCCCGCTCCCCTTACGCCCTCTACGCCTGGAGCATCATCATCCACACCCTGATCCAGATCCCCGGCTTCTACCAGGTGATACGCCATGCTTTCATGGGCTGGCAGCGCTTTGACTATGCCCAGTATCTTGACATAGCCCTCAGCCTGATATTCCCCATGGTTACCCAGCCGATACTGGTGAGCGCTATGATGGCATGGGGGAGGAGGAACCCCGTTTTCGGCGGGCCCATGGGTGGGGTCCTGGGCCTGGGCCTGGCCGGCTACGCTTCCGAGCTCCTCACTTTTCTCCTGGGCCTCTGGTTATACAGAAGGCTCGGCTACAATGCCCGCCTCCTCTTCCTGGCCCCCTTTGACCTCTCCGTGGTCAGGGAGGCCTTCCGTTTCGGGGTGTTTGAGATGCTGGGCTCAATAGCCTGGGCCCTGGGCCAGGCGCTGGAAATCCTAATCACTCAGGCTCGCCTGGTGAACTACGCCGAGGTCTGGGGCAACTGGGTCATAGCCCAGAACTTCATCTTCGCCTACCAGGTCCTGCACACCCTCTACGGCAACCTCATGTCCTCCATATCCGAGGCCATCTCCAATGGCCGACGGATCCTCAGCCAGTATTACTCGGTGATGGCCTACAAGTGGGGAGGTTTCATAAGCGCCTTTGTGGGGGCCGTCCTCCTGGCCGTAGCCGACCGCTTCATCCTGGGGGCTACCGGGCCGGAATTCGCCCGCGCTGCCGTTTACGTGATCCCTCTCATCTTCTGGGGAGCGATCCAGTATCCTTCCTGGGTGGGGGATTACGTCCAGCTTGCCTCCAACCGCCCTTACCTCAAATTCCTCCTGGTAGGGGGCGAACAGCTGATCCGCATAGTCCTGGCCTTCCTGCTCATGGCCCGCTTCCAGATCTATGCCCTGATCCTGGCCTATTTTGTGGCCCTCCTGACCAAGGACATAGCGGCCTATTTCGTCAATCACCGGCTTTGCTTCCCTCAGCGCTTCTATTTCTGGCAGTCCCTCGGGGCTCCGATCCTGGCCGGAGCCGCCCACTACTTCCTCCTCCGCTGGGTTACGGGGCTGATATGGCAGGGGGACCAGGTCACCAGCGTGCTCATATTCCTGGTGGGGATCCTCTTCTCCTACCCGGTTTTCGCCTTCTTCTACGGCCTCTTCGGGGGGTGGGACGAACGCACTCTGGAAGAGTTGAGGCAGGGGGCAGAGATAACCGGGATCATGAAGCCCTTCGCCGAGCTTTTCTGGGCCTCCTCGGCTCTCGGGGCCAGGATAAGCCCTATCCACAACATCTTCCCCATCACCATTTACGAGGAAGCCCTGGCCGAAGCCC
>DAOUBN010000262.1:0-3765 GCA_034432815.1 Anaerolineae bacterium
ATGGGGCGAAGCCCCCTGCCCCTGTGAAAGGGGAAAGCAGGGGGTGCAGGGGGACGGAGTCCCCCTGACGGGGGGAAGTGGAGGGGGTCCCCCCACAAAACAAAAACTGGGGGCGAGGTGGCATCTCCTGAAACCTGTCTACGAGGGGGCCCCTTAAGCCTGGCTTAACCGCGGCTAACGGGGGTGGGAAAAAGAGAAGAAGGGCGGGGGCACATCCCCTGCAGCACCCTGGCATAGGGGCTTTGCCCCCATGCCCTCCAATTTTTCCCACCCGTGGGCGGGCTTCAGGGGTTGACATCTCGCCCCCAATACCGGCGAGAGGGGAGAAAATTTGACCTGCAGCGGCTTAATGGTTAGAATTATCCCCACAGGCGGGGGGAATATGGCTGAAAAGAGAAAACGGGGCTCAGTGACGATTTTTGAAAACTGGTGCAAAGGCTGCGGCCTCTGCGTGGCTTTCTGCCCTACAAAAGTCTTTGACCTCAACGGCGAAGGGCGCCCTGTGGTGGCCCGTCCGCAGGATTGCATCGCCTGCAGGTGGTGCGAGTGGCACTGCCCTGACTTCGCCATTGTGGTTACCGAGCTCCCTGGAGAAGACAAAAATGCTTAGATTGATGCAGGGAAACGAGGCTGTCGCCTACGGGGCCATAACCGCCGGATGCCGCTTCTACGCCGGTTACCCTATAACCCCTTCCTCCGAGATCGCCCACGTCCTCGCCCGCGAGCTCCCCAAAGTCGGGGGAAAGTTCATCCAGATGGAGGATGAGATAGCGAGCCTGGGAGCCGTCCTGGGGGCTTCCGTCGGCGGTGTGAAGGCCATGACGGCCACCTCAGGCCCTGGCTTTTCCCTGATGCAGGAGCACATCGGCTATGCGGTAATGGCTGAGATACCCTGCGTGGTGGTGAATGTCCAGAGGCTCGGACCCAGCACAGGCCAGCCCACAAGTCCGGCCCAGGGGGATGTGATGCAGGCCCGCTGGGGCACCCACGGAGATCACCCCATCATAGTCCTCTGCCCCTCATCGGTGAAAGAAGCTTTTGACCTGACCATCAAGGCCTTCAACTTCTCCGAGAAATACCGCACCCCTGTCATCCTCCTTATGGACGAGGTGGTGGGACACATGCGGGAGCCCCTGGAGTATCCCCCGGCCAACCCTCCGGAAGTAGTTGAGCGGATCCAGGCTTCCATACCCCCCGAGTGGTATTACCCCTACGATGAAGAATTGGGGGATGTGCCCCCCATGGCCCCCTTTGGGACAGGCTACCGCTACCACATAACGGGCCTCCACCACGACCGCTCCGGGTTCCCCACCCTCCGCCCGGACGAGATAAAGAACTGGGTTGAAAGGGTTTTCCGCAAGCTTGAATCCAGCAGGGCCGAATTCACCCTCTATGAGGAAGAGTGGCCCAATTCCAGGATCCTGGTGATAGCCTACGGGGCTGCTGCCCGGGCAGCACGCCACGCCGTCAAAATGGCCAGGGCTCGCCGCCACAAAGTCGGATTCCTCAAGCTCCTGACCCTCTGGCCTTTCCCCGAGGAAGTCGTTGAGAGGGCAGCGCGCGGCGCGGCGAGGGTCATCGTTCCAGAAATGAACATGGGGCAGCTGGCCCTGGAAGTGGAAAGGGTGGTGGGCAGGCGGAAGGTCCAGAGGGTGAACAGGGTGGACGGGACCATGATAACTCCGGCTGAAATCCTCAAGGCCATAGAAGGAGGTGGAGGATGACAAGGCAGGACGCCTGGGAGCTCCTGACCGAGTTCACCAAAAACCCCAACCTCATAAAGCATGCTCTGGCCGTGGAGGCGGCTATGAGGGCATACGCCCGGAAGTTCGGAGAAGACGAGGAGAAATGGGGCATAGTGGGGCTTATCCACGATTTTGATTACGAACAGCACCCAACCCTTGAAGAGCATCCCTTTGCAGGGGCTAAGATCCTGGAGGAGAGGGGGTGGCCGAAGGATATCATCAGGGCCGTCCTGGCCCATGCCGACCATACGGGGGTCAAGCGGGAAACCCTGATGGAAAAGGCCCTTTTCGCAGTGGATGAACTTACGGGCCTGATCGTAGCCGTCGCCCTGGTTCGTCCCACCAAGAGCATTCTGGACGTGACGGTGGAGTCGGTCAAGAAGAAATGGAAGGAGAAGTCCTTCGCGGCGGGGGTCAAGCGGGAGGATATTGAACGGGGAGCTCAGGAGCTCGGCGTGCCCCTGGACGAGCACATCGCCATCGTCCTGGAGGCTATGAAAGGGATCGCTTCGGAACTGGGCCTTGCTGGAAGGTAGAGTATGGCTCAAATTGCGGGAAAAGCGCTGGCCGGGGGGTTCTTCCTCCTGGCCGTATTGTTTTACCTTTTGAAAGGAAGCAGGGCGAAAGCCTGCCTCTACCCTGCAACCCTCCTCCTGGCCTTTCTGGGAATGGCAGGGGTCGCCCTCTCAAGTGAGCCTCTTCAGGTCCTGGCAGCTTCCTTCTCCCTGGCGATCCTTCTGGGCAAAAGGGATGCCTTTGGATTCAGCGCCCTGGCCCTTGCAGGCTCCCTGGTCCTGTTTTTCTTCTCCCCCGAACCGGCATACTTTCTGAGCGCCTGGCTTCTGGTGGACCTCTTCCTCCTGGGCTGGGGGGATCCTTCAGGCCTTCCCGGGCACCTTTTCTCGCAAGGGGCAGGAATCCTGGCCTTCGCTGGCTGGGCCAGGACCGGGTTCGCCCCGTTGCTTTTCCTTGCGGCTTCAGCGAGGGCCGGGTTCTTCCCCTGGCCCCGGTCATCACCGGGAGTCCGGCGCCTCGCTTTCCTCCAGACCATCATGGCTTTTTACCTCCTGAAAGACGCGACCCTTCCAGGGGGGGCATGGAACTGGGCGCTGGCCCTCTGGCTCGCCCTGGGCAGCGGGTTTGAGCTGACCGAAAGGGAAGGGTTCCCTCAGGTGCTATGGGGGCTTGCCCTGGCCCTGACTTCCTTTGGAAAGTGGGGCATTGGCCTGCTGGCCCTGACCTTCGCTGCGGCGGCCCTGAAAGGAAGGACGGCAGCGCTCTGGAAGAGGCTCGAGCCCCTTCCCGGCAGGCTCAGGAAGTGGGCCTGGAACGCCGGCGAATTCTTTGATGGGGAAGGGGGATGGCTCTGGGTTGGGCTCGGTTGCATTGCCCTGCTCATGAGCATGGGAGCAGAAAAGGCTGGAACTCCCCAGGGGCTGATCTGGCGCGATCTCTTCCCCGAAGGTTTCGGGCTGATGTCAGCATCCCTCTACCTCTTGGTGGCCAATTCGGAGCCCGCCATCCTTTTCTCCCTACTGGCCCAATACATCATGGCGGCTTTCTACAGGACCTCCCCTTTCCCTGGCAACTGGCTCATACCAGCCAGGGCGCTTTTAGGAGCCATGGTCTGTTTCATCCTCTACCTCTCGCGGTGGGGGGCAAGCTGGATCCGCTCGCCGCAGGCTCCGGCTCAACCCCATCAGGGAAGCTGGTGGCTCCTGCGGGCGCTGCTGGGGATCGGCGGGGGACTCCTGGCTTTCCTTGCCGCTGGCCGCTACCAGCTTCTATCGCCCGTACCGGAAGAGAGGCTCGTTTTCGTCTGGCTCACCATTATGGGGATGCTTGGGACCCTGGCTCCAGGCACTGTGTTCCAGAGGGCTGCCGGAGTCCTGACTTTCCTCAACGGTTTTGAGCTGGCGGGCATTGCCCCCAGGCCTCTGGTCTGGTTCGCTCACCTGGTGGCAGCTATGGCTGGGTTTTTTCTCTCAGCTTATCGACAAACGGGGGGGGGAAGAGGGGG
>DAOUBN010000263.1:0-5515 GCA_034432815.1 Anaerolineae bacterium
CGACCTTCACGCCCACCTTCCCCCCCAGCCCTACCCCCACCTCAACCCCAACCTTCACTCCAACCCCCATCCCGAGCCCATCCCCCACGCCCACCCCTGAGGCGACCCCGACTCCCACCCCCACACCCCTGCCCACGCCAACCCCCACAGTCCCCTTTGCCTACAATGCCCCGGAGCCCATCTTCCCTCCAGACGGGGAATGGTTCCACGGCGGGGACACCATCGTTGAGCTCAAATGGAAACCCCCTGCGGAACTCCCTCCCGGGCACATTTACAGGCTCATAATCCGCTACCGTCAGAGCGGCAATCTCGTGGAAGTCCCTTTCATTGTGGAAAAGCCTGGCTTTGTTGTTCCCCGCAGCCTTCATGCCGCCGCCGATCAGCCGGACCGAACCTACGAATGGCGGGTTCAGGTCATATACATGACGGATCAGGGGGGCATAGTCCCCCTGAGCCCTTTCAGCGAGCCCAGAACTTTCCACTGGGACTGAATGGAGTCGCCTCAAACAGATCGGGCTAAGGAGGAAAAAGTGGACAGAATTCCCATCCAGTTCAACAAGCTTGGGGATGCTTTCAAAAACGTGGCCATTGCCTTCTCCTTCTTCTTCAACATCTTTTCCTTTTGCGTGATCATAATCCTTCTGGACCTGCTTTTATCGGGAATGCCAGAGTTCAAAGATAAGGTTTTCAAGCCAAGGGCTGAGGTAATCCAGCAAATCCTTAACGATCTGGATAAGGCCACCATAAGCCTCACAGTCCCGATAAGCGAAACGATCCCGATAAAGTTCACCCTGCCCGTCCACGCCCGCACCACGGCCACAACGGTAGCTCCTGTCCCCCTCAGCACTGGAGCAAATTTCGTCCTTCCGGGGGGAGGCGGCACCATAAGGGGGACCGTCAACCTGGCGCTTCCCAATGGCCTGCAACTGCCTGTGGAACTCTACATAGAAGTGCCCGTAAGCCAGACCGTCCCCGTCCAGATGGAAGTCCCTGTTTCCGTAAAGCTCAAGGACACCGAACTGGGCCCCATAATCGCCAAGCTTAAGAACCTCCTGGAACCCCTCCTCAAGCCCCTTGACCCATGAAATGGGAGAAGGTAGCCAGAGCCAGAGCTGCCCTCAGAAAAGAAACCGGCTTCACAGTTAAGGACTGGGGCGGGAAGATACCGATCGCCCTCATCTACCCCAATACCTACTACGTGGGCATGTCCAGCCTCGGCTTCCAGACTGTATACCGCCTCTTCAACTCCGAACCCGACATAGTATGCGAGAGGGCTTTCGCCGATCCCCTCTTCATGGACGAAGAAGGCCCTATTTCCGTGGAATCCCAGCGCCCCCTGGCCGACTTCCCGGTGCTTGCCTTCTCCATCTCCTATGAGCTTGATTACTTCCAGGTAGCCGAAGTGCTGGAACGCAGCCGCATCCCCCTCCTTTCTTCCGAGCGGGGAGAAGGCGACCCAATCGTTATTGCCGGAGGCCCGGCCGTATCCGCTAACCCTGAACCGCTCGCCTTGATGGTGGACGCTTTCGTCACAGGGGAGGGGGAAGAAGTCATCCCGGAAATTGCGGCAGCCCTGCGGGAGAACATCCATGCCCCCCGCAGACAGCTCTTAGAAGCCCTGCGGCAAATCCAGGGGGTCTACGTCCCCCTCCTCCACGCCCCCGCCGACTCCCCCGTTCCCAGACGATGGGTCCAGAACCTTGACCTCTACCCGGTCCATTCAGTGGTCCTGACGGAGGAGACAGAGTTCGGCGACATGTATCTTGTGGAGATAGAGAGGGGGTGCGGGAGAGGCTGCAGGTTCTGCCTGGCAGGATACACTTACCTTCCCCCGAGAGAGCGCTCAGTGGAATCAATCCTGGCCCAGGCCAGAGAGGGACTGAAGTGGCGCAGGACCATAGGCCTTGTGGGGTTCGCCGTTTCGGATTATTCCCGGATGGACGAACTTCTGGATGGCCTGCTCGCCATGGAAGCAGGGATATCCACCTCCTCCCTCAGGGCCGAATCCGTGAGGGAGAAATTGATTGAGGCCCTGGCCCGGACCGCTGCCCCCACCATCACCCTGGCCCCTGAAGCCGGAAGCTTCGCCCTCCGCAGGGTTATCGGAAAGCCCATCCCCGAAGAGGATATCCTCAGGGTAGCCGAGCTGGCGGAAAGGCACGGGATAAGGCGGCTCAAGTTATACTTCATGGTGGGCCTTCCCAGGGAAAGTGAGGAGGATTTGAAGGCCATTGGCTTGCTGGTGAGGGAAATCCTCAGGCGGTTTGAAGGGGAAATAGTGGTTAACGTATCCCCCTTTGTTCCCAAGCCCCACACCCCTTTCCAGCGCATCGCCATGGCCCCGGAGGAAGAGCTGGAGGAACGCATGAAGCTATTGCGCCGGATCCTGGGCAGGCTCAGGGTCAAAGTTCGGGCGGAAAGCCCAGCCTGGGCCGCAGTTCAGGCAACCCTCAGCCGGGGCGACAGGAACGTGGGGCTGGCCCTGGTAGAAATAGCCCGAAGCCGCGAGAAAGTTACCCCCTCCCGCTGGGAGAAAGCTCTGGAAAAGGCGGGGGCAGATAAAGCGAAATACCTGGGGGCATGGCCCCCGGGGAAAATCCTGCCCTGGGAAAAGGTCGTAAACCCCGCCTTTCCCTGCCCGATAAAGCCTCCTTTCACTCCACAGTAACGCTCTTGGCCAGGTTCCTGGGCTGATCCACATCGCAACCGCGCCTCACAGCCAGGTGGTAGGCGAATAACTGGAGGGGGATCACATTGACCACAGGGGAAAGCAGGTAAGGGGTAGGGGGGACATAGATAACATGGTCGGCCTTGCGGGCGATCTCCTCATCGCCCCGGGTGGCCAGAGCGATGACAATCCCTCCCCGGGCTTTCACCTGCTCCACCTGGCTCACCATCTTATCGTAAACATGGTCCTTCGTGACGATGGCCACCACCGGCATTTCCTCGTCAATGAGGGCGATGGGGCCATGCTTCATCTCTCCGGCAGGGTAGCCTTCGGCGTGGATGTAGGAGATCTCCTTGAGCTTGAGAGCCCCCTCCAGGGCCACAGGGTAATTTATTGCCCGGCCCAGGTAGAGGAAATGCTCCCGATCGTGGAACTTCTGGGCCAGCTCCTCATACTCCTTGCCATGCTTCAGGACCTCGCCTGCCAGGGCCGGGAGACGCATCAGGTCTTCAAGGAGGGCCTGCACCTGCTCCCGGCTCAGTACTCCCCTTATCTTCCCCATGTGGATTGCCAGGATATACTGGTCCACCAGGGAGGCGGTGAAGGCCTTGGTGGAAGCGACGCCAATCTCCGGCCCCACCTGCATGTAAATCACCCCATCGGCCAGGCGGGCGGCCTGGCTGCCGATAACGTTGACTATTGCGGCGATCCTGGCCCCCTTGCGCCGGGCCTCCTCCATCGCCGCCAGAGTGTCCACCGTCTCCCCCGACTGGGTTATGACCAGGACGAGGGTATCGGGGCCGATAATGGGGTCGCGGTAGCGGAACTCCGAGCCGTAATCCACTTCAACATTGATTCCTGCCAGCTTCTCAAAGAGGAACTTGCCCACAAGGCCGGCATAGTAGGAGGTCCCGCACGCCACTATGGCCATGCGCCTGAAGCTCCGGATCTCCTCTGGGGAGATCCCAAAATCGTCCAGCAGGACCTCGCCCCTCTCAAAGTCAACCCGGCCGCGTATTGTGTCCACCAGAGTCCTGGCCTGCTCGTAAATCTCCTTCTGCATGAAGTGGCGATAAGGCCCCTTGGTGGCGGCCACGGGGTCCCAGGGGATGGTGTGGACCTCTTTGGTGATGGCGATCCCGTCCAGGGTGAGGTAGTGCGCTCCTGCGGAGGTCACCACCGCCATCTCCCGGTCCTCCAGGAAGACCATCCGGCGGGTGTGCTCAAGGATGGCAGGCATGTCGGAGGCCACGAACATCTCCCCTTCGCCTATGCCAACCACTATGCCCCCGGCATTTCCGAGCCTGGCGGCAATGATCTTATCCGGCTCAAGGGAACTCATGATAACCACGGCCTGAGCCCCTTGGAGCTGGGCCAGGGCTTTACGGGCAGCGGTCACCAGGTCGTCCCCCTGCTCCACGTAGCTCTCCACCAAATGAGCGATCACTTCTGAATCGGTTTCCGAAGCGAATTCATGGCCTTCTTCCTGGAGGCGAAGGCGGAGGGAATGGAAATTTTCCACAATTCCGTTGTGGACCACCACGATCCTTCCGGAGCAATCGGTGTGGGGGTGAGCGTTATACTGAGTGGGCCGGCCGTGGGTCGCCCACCGGGTATGGCCTATGCCTGTGTTACCGGAAACGGGCTGCTCCCTGAGGAGCCTCTCCAGGTTGGCCAGTTTCCCGACCTCTTTCCGGATGGCGATCTGGCCGTTCCTTTCCAGGACAGCCAACCCGGCCGAGTCGTAGCCCCGGTATTCCAGGCGCTTGAGCCCTTCAAAGACTATGATGCTGGCCTCTTTCGGCCCAACGTAGCCCACTATCCCGCACATTTTCCCCTCTATTCAGTGAATCGGTATTTGAGCAGGGTCCAGAGAGCGCTGAACCCGTCCTTCCAGGAAATCTTCTTACCTTCGTGGAATTCCCGGCCCCTGTAGCGGATGGGAACCTCCAGGATTTTATACCCCCGCTTCAGGATTTTGGCCGTTATTTCCGGCTCAATCTCAAACCGGCTGGAGCGCAGGGGTATGGATTTGATGAGGGAGGCTCTGAAGACTTTGTAACAGGTTTCCATATCGCTGAGGGATGCGCGGTAGAGGAGATTGGTTACTGCGGTAAGGAACCTGTTGCCGAGCCGGTGCAGCGAGATCATGGCGGCTCCTGAGCCTCCGAGGAATCGGGAGCCGTAGACTACAGAGGCTCTGCCCTCCAGAAGAGGCCTGAGGAGCGCCGGATAATCCTGCGGGTCGTATTCCAGGTCAGCGTCCTGAATTATGATGAAATCCCCTGAAGCGGCAGCTATGCCCGTCCTTACCGCTGCCCCTTTGCCCATGTTCCTCTCGTGGTAGATAACCCTGAGATCGCCGCGCTTTTCCTCCTCCTGGAGTATCTCGCGGGTCCCGTCCCGGGAGCCGTCGTCCACGACGATTATCTCCTTCTCCATCCCCACGTCCACAGCCCTCACCCGGTTCAGGATCTCCCTTACGGTGGCTTTTTCATTGTAAACCGGCATGATAATGGAAAGCTTCACAATCACTCCTCCCCTTCGGCGAAATTCAGCAATAGTATACCACCACCGCTGGACAAGGGCAATTCACGCCCTGTGCCTTCAGGGCTCCCAATGCTCAAAGGGGGGGCCTGCTTTTTTCTCTTTTCCCACCCCCGTTCCCTGCGGCTAAACCTGGCTTCAGCCTCCCACTCGTGGGCAAGTTTCAGGGGGAGGCAACTCGCTCCCAATTTTGTTATTGTGGGGGGACACCCCCCACTTCCCCCCGTCAGGGGGACTCCGTCCCCCTGCACCCCCTGCTTTTCCCTTTCGTGGGGAGGTAAAGATGGCTCGCCCCCTCCC
>DAOUBN010000264.1:0-4544 GCA_034432815.1 Anaerolineae bacterium
ACACCCACCCCCCCGCGCCTGTGCCCCCTCTTCCCCGCCAGGGCACCGCCACGATGGAGCCATCGGCAGGGTTGATGAGGACGAACTTGGCCTCGTCAAAGACCTGGGAGCCTGAGGAAACCAGGCGGTAGCGGAAGGAAAGGGTGACGGAAGCCGCGTCCGCCGGGACTGCTATGTCCTGCCAGATGGAGGAAAAGGCCAGGACATCAGTGGAGGGGTCCAGGTTGCCCAGGAGCATGGATCGGCTCCCGTCCCATGCTGTTTCGGTGGTGAAGGAAGGAGGTTTGGGGGTTTTCCCCATTTGCCATCCCCCGTCTTCCTCAAAACTTCCGTTGAGGATGAGGTTGGAGCATGGTGGCTCCTGAGCGTAAGTGCCGGCCGCAGCGAGGGCAAGGATCGCCGTCACCATCAGAACCTTTGCGAAAGCCTTCATGGTTTCCTCCGGTTTTTGCTTTGCTCTTTATACCCTTAACCGCCTGAAAAGCAAAAGAGGGTGTGGTGAAATCGGGGGTGCAGGGGGCAAAGCCCCCATGCCAGGGGGTATGAGGAATGTGCCCCCAGAAAAACAAATCCCCCGCCCCCGTTCCCTGGGGCTTGGCCTGCCTTCAGCCTCCCACTCGCGGGCGGGTTTCAGGGGCTGGCAACTCGCCCCCAATTTTAGTTTTTGTGGGGGGACACCCCCCATTTCCCCCCGTCAGGGGGACAGAGTCCCCCTGCACCCCCTGTTTTTGCTCTTTCATGGGGGTGAAGGGGGCTCTGCCCCCTCCCGGGGGCGTGGGGGTGTAATCAAAGGGGCGAGTAGCCCCCTCCTGCAACCCGGCCACGAGGGGGACCCTGAACACAGGCAAACCCCAGCCAACGAGGGTGGGGAGAATCGGGGGGTGCAAAGAGCAAAGCCCCCATGCCGGGGAACCCTGGGGACGTGCCCCCAAAATGGGGGGTGGAGGGGGCGTAGCCCCATCCCGGGGGGTCTGGGGGGTGTCCCCCACAGGGGCTAACCTAAGCGTATGCCAAAATTAGCACCTATGGGAGGCACCCCCCAGACTCCCGAGGGAAACAAGGGAACACCTTCCCTCCTGTATCCCCGAAGCCGGACTTGCGCCCGAAGCCGAAGTGTGCTAAACTTAAAGCGCCTTGCTACTAAACTTTGTGTTCACCACGCATAAATGCCAAACATTTAGTGCGTTATGTAAAGGAGCGGAAATGCTCAGATGTCCCTACTGCGGAAGCACTGAATCCAGAGTTACCGATACCCGCCACAGCCCTAAGGGGATCCGACGAAGGAGGCTCTGCAAGAACTGCGGCAGGCGCTTCACCTCCTACGAGACCGTCATTGCCACCCCCATGGTGGTGAAGAGGGATGGCCGGAGGGAGGAATTTGACCGGGAGAAGCTCCTGGCCGGGATCCGCAAGGCCTGCGCCAAAAGACCCATACCCTTTGAAACCCTTGAGAACCTCGCCGATGAGATTGAGGACAGGATCCGGGCCATGGGCAAGGCCGAAGTCCCGAGCCGCCTCATCGGCCAGATGGTCCTGGAAAAGCTCAGGGAGCTGGACCAGGTGGCCTACATACGCTTCGCCTCGGTCTACCTGCCCCTGGAGGACCTGGAAAGCATCAAGAGGGAAATTGAGAAGCTTCTGGGGGAAGAGTGATGGTTAAAGTTAAAGCGGAACTCTGCTCATACTGCGGGGGATGCGTGAGCCTCTGCCCCCGGAAAGCCCTCTCCTTAGCCGAAACGAGGCTCCTGGTTAGCGAGGCCTGCAACGACTGCGGCCTCTGCGTCAAAGCCTGCCCGGCCGGAGCGCTCTCCATCCCCAGGCTCTCCCCTGAGGCGATCCATCCGCCCATCGCTTCCCGCTACGATGTCATCGTCATCGGCGCGGGGCCTGCCGGCTCCATGGCCGCTCTGGAAGCCTCCAGACGCGGGGTCTCGGTTCTGCTCCTGGAGAAGCGCCAGGAGATCGGCAGCCCCGTCCGCTGCGCCGAAGGGATCTCAGCCGAAGCCCTGCGGAGGTTCTTTGATCCATCCCCCTCCTTCATTGCCACCACCATAACCGGCGCCGCCTTCTACATCCAGGATGGGAAGAGCTTCAGGCTCTGGAAGTCCTTCCAGGCCGGAGAAGGCTTCATCCTGGAGCGCCGGGTGTTTGACCGCTTCCTGGCGGAGGAGGCGGCGAAGGCCGGAGCCAGAGTCCTGGTCAAAGCCCCGGCCACGGGCCTGATCCTGGACGGAGGACGGGTAAGCGGGGTCAGGGTCAGGATTGCGGGGGAGGAAAGGGAAATAGAGGCGAAGGTGGTGGTGGCCGCCGACGGCGTGGAATCGGAGGCGGGGAGGTGGGCCGGCATTGACACCACCTTGCCCCCCACGGAGGCCATATCCTGCGCCCAGTTCCTCCTCTCAGGGGTGGATGTGGACCCCTCCGTCACCCTCTACTACCTCACCCCCGAGTTCGCTCCCGGAGGCTATGCCTGGGTCTTCCCGAAGGGCGAGGGAAAGGCCAACGTGGGCCTCGGGGTGCAGGCCAGCCTGGCCAGAGAGCCTGCGGTCAACTACCTGGTGCGCTTCATTGAATCCGTCCCGGCCCTCTCCAGGGGAAGCCCTGTGACCCTGATCGCCGGGATGGTTCCCCTCCGCCCTCTGGAAGAAATCGTGGGGCCGGGGATAATCCTGGCGGGGGATGCGGCGGGGCAGGTGGATCCCCTAACCGGCGGCGGGATACCCTTCGCCATGGCTGCCGGAGCCCTGGCCGGGGAAATCGCCGCCGGCTTCGTCCGGGGCGAGACATCCCTGGAAGAATACCGGAGGCGCTGGGAAGAAAGGTGGGGCCGCCGCCTCCTGCGTAACTACCGGCTGCAAGAGCGCTTCAGCCGGGAAGAGCGGAGGCCCCCCGCCTTCCTGCGGGTCTTCGCCGCGGCAACGGGAGCGGTGAAGTAGCGGCACAGCGCCGCTGTGCCCCTGCCAGATCCTTCGGGGTTATTTTACTGGCCAGAAGGGAGAGGAAAGGCGATTATGGAAGAACAGCGCCAGATTGAAATCCTTGAGCAAACGGCACAACAGGCCCGTCGGGAGGGGCGGGACCCCACCAGAATGCTGCGCATCCTGGCAGTGCTCGCCTCGCCCGTATATGACCCTGCCAGGCCCGACCGCCCTCCGACTCCCCTCAACCTGGAGGCCGAGTGGAAAAAGATAGCCCAGGCCGTCCGGGAGACCAATGCCCCCATCCTCCTGGCCCGCCTGGTCCCGCCAACCCTGGACACCCTGCGCCGAGCCCTTTCGCCCCTAAGGAAAGAGCAGGGCCTCTTCCCTCACGTGTTGCACTTCAGCGGCCACGCCTGGGCCAAAGGACTCCTGCTGGAGGACGAATACGGGCAAAGCCATCCCGTAGAAACCGGTGAATTCCTGGAAACCCTGCACCTCCCCCGTCCCCTGGACCTGGTGATACTCAACGCCTGCGAAACCGCAGCCGATGTTCGCTCAGCGGCTCAGGCCATAATTGAGGCCGGCCTGGCCAGAGCCGTGGTGGGCCACCCTGTGAAAGTGCGGGACGAAGAAGCCATCGCCTTTGCCCGCACCCTCTATGCCGACCTCACCCACGGCTTTCCCCTGGGAGAAGCCCTGGAAAGAGCCAGCCGCCACATCACCACCCACAAACCCGTCCTCCTGGGCGATAAAAACCTGTGCTTTGAAAACCTGGCGCTGGGCGAGCCCCTGATAAATGAAGCCCGCCCCAGGGGCAACCTGCCCTCAGGAGAGGGCGTGGGCTTCTTCGGCCGGGGGGAAGAACTGGTCCGCCTGAGCCGGTGGCTGGACCGCCCTCCCTGCATTCTCGTCATCTCAGGCACTCCGGGCATCGGCAAAAGCCGCCTGGCCTTGGAAGCCGCCCACCGTAACGCCTGGCGCTTCCCGGGTGGCGTGGCCTGGGCCGAAGCCCCTGCCGGCCACGCCTCTGCTATGTCCCTTCTCAACATCATGGCCGATGCCCTTCAACTTGCCGGGACCTCTTACCCCCGGCCAGGCGAGCCTGCCGGGTTCCGCCCGGAAGAACGGGGCGAAGACGCCAGCAACGTCCTGCTGAGCTACCTCTGGGAGAACCCCGTCCTGCTGGTGCTGGACAACCTGGAATCACTGCCGCCAGAGGAACTGGCACGGCTGGCCGATTTCCTCAGGAAGCTGGGCGGCTCCAGCGCTGTAATACTGACCCTGCGCTCCCCTGCCCCGGCGATAGAAGAGATAGAGACCGCCGTCTCCTTTTCCTTGCAACAGGGCCTGGATGTTCATTCTGCCGCCCATTACGCCCTGGCTCTGGCCTGCCAGAAGGACATACTCCTCTGGCCCGAAGAGGCCATGGAAATCGCCAGCGCCGTTTCCGGACACCCTCTGCTCATCGGGAAAATTGTATCGCGGGCGCAGAAGAGGGACCGGCTGGCCCTGCTGGAGGAGGTGCGCCGCCACGAGGGCGACTTTGCCGCCCAGCTTGACGCCATTTATGGATGGAGCGCGGAACGGGCCGGGAAAGCGGGCCGGAGGGCCTGGCGGCGTTTG
>DAOUBN010000265.1:0-1516 GCA_034432815.1 Anaerolineae bacterium
TTATGGATGAGAGAATCCCCTGGTAGGGGGCTCCGCCCCCTCCACCCCCGTGAAAAGGGTCCTACCCGTGGGCGGGAAGAAGCGGGAGGACGCTTTTCATCTTCTCAGCAGCCTCCTCCAGTTCCCTTTTTAGCCCATAAATTTAGCCATGTAATTGGCCAGGTCGGCAACCCGGAGGCTGTAGGTCCACTCGTTATCATACCAGGCCAGGACCTTCACCAGGTTGCCCCCCATGACCATGGTGTTCTCAGCGTCAATGATGGAAGAGTATTCGTCGCCCTTAAAGTCCATGGAGACGAGAGGCTCTTCCTCCACCCTCAGGATCTTGAGGCCCTGCTCTTCCCACTTCTTCTGCCATCGCTTGTAGGCCTCGTTCACTTCCTCTGCAGTGGTTTCCTTCTCCGTAACCACCACCAGGTCTATTATGGAGACGGTGGGAGTGGGGACACGGAGGGCGATGCCGTGCATCTTGCCTTTGAGTTCAGGGATGACCAGGTGGATGGCTTTGGCCGCGCCGGTGGAAGTGGGGATTATGTTCAGAGCGGCAGCCCTTGCCCTCCTCAGATCCCTGTGGGTCAGGTCCAGGATGCGCTGGTCGTTGGTGTAGGAGTGGGCAGTGGTCATGAGCCCTTTCTGAATCCCGAACTCTTTCAGGAGGACGTAGGCCGCCGGAGCCAGGGCGTTGGTGGTGCAGGAAGCATTGGAGACGATGTGGTGCTTTTCGGGGTCATACTTATCGTGGTTCACGCCCATGACAATGGTTATGTCCTCACCCTTGGCCGGGGCCGTGATGATCACTTTCTTAGCTCCGGCAGGGTCAATGTGAGCCCTGGCCTTGTCGGCATCGGTGAAGACGCCGGTGGATTCAATCACGATGTCCACCCCGAGGCTGCCCCATGGCAGGTTTGCAGGGTTGGCCTCGGAGAAGACCTTGATGACGTGCCCGTCCACCACAATTTTATCGCTCTCGGCCTTTATATCAGCCCGGAAACGGCCGTAGTTGGAGTCATACTTGAGGAGGTGAGCATTGACTTTGGCGTCGGTGAGGTCGTTCACGGCCACCACTTCAAAGGTGTTGGGGTAATTTTCCCACATGGCCTTGAAGACCTGGCGTCCTATCCTGCCGAAGCCGTTTATGGCTACCTTTATCATTTTTGCCCTCCTTAATGGTGTTTATGGATGAGAGAATCCCCTGGTAGGGGGCTCCGCCCCCTTGCACCCCCGAGTTTTTTCCCACCCTCGTTTGCCCCAGGTTCGCCAGGGTTCAGGGTCCCCCTCGCGGGCGGGTTGCAGGAGTTACCTTCTCGCCCCTTTGGGTTGTTTTTCTGGGGGGACACCCCCCACGGCCCCCCGGGATGGGGCTTCGCCCCCTCCACCCCCATTGATTTTGTTTTCCTGGGGAAGCCCCCGTAACCCCCGGGAGGGCGCTTCGCCCCCCTGCACCCCCGATTTTTTCCCCCACCCTCGTTTGCTCGGGGTTCGCCGGGGTTCAGGGTCCCCCTCGCGGGCGGGTTAC
>DAOUBN010000266.1:0-7171 GCA_034432815.1 Anaerolineae bacterium
ACGAGTGGGGCCCTGAACCTTTGCGAACCCTGAGCAAACGAGGGTGGGGAAAAATGGATGGGGGCACCCCCCACTTCCCCCCGTCAGGGGGACTCCGTCCCCTGCACCCCCTGTTTTCCCCTCATGGGGGTGGAGGGGGCGAGCCCCCTCCCGGGGGTTGCGGGGGTGTCCCCCCGCTTCTTTCCCGAGGGGGGTGCAGGGGGGCGAAGCCCCCATGCCAGGGGGTATGGGGGGTGTCCCCCCAGGAAAACAAATCAAGGGGCGAGAAGCCCCCTCCTGCCCTTTGGCCACGAGGGGGACCCTGAACCCAGGCAAGCTCTCAGCAAACGAGGGTGGGGAAAAATGGGTGGGGGGACACCCCCCACTTCCCCCTGCACCCCCAATTCAGGCTCCCACTCGCAGGCTGGGTTTCGGGGGTGGCAACTCGCTCCTTTTTGTTTTTGCGGGGACGCCTCTCGGGAAGGCCTGGGGGTTTTAGTGATAGGCAGAACAAAGTTGACAAATTTAGCCATCTATGTTAAAATGCTTTCCAAAGCAAGGGGGCGGCCAGGCCGTTGACGGCGGATTTGACAGGTTGAGCGGAAATCGTTAGAATTCTTCTGCAGCCAGGAGAGCACGCAATGAACAGGCCTGCTGAAGCAGGAGCTTTCATCGCAGAGTTGAAGCGAAAGCCAGAAAGAATAACTGCTCTTTGCCTGGCCGTTCTCCTGCCGCAGGAGTTTTTTGAGGTTGCTCCCTCCTCATTGCTCCTCTTGGAAATATTAGCCCGAAAGGCCCCGGCGTTGTCTCCCGGGGATTTTAAATTTGGCCAAAGGAGGCATCCATGAGGGCTAAGACCATAGGAGAAGCTCTGGAAGAGCACAAAATATCCCGCCGTGATTTCCTCAAGTTCTGCACCATCATGGCCGGCACCCTGGCGCTTCCGGCAAGCCAGGCCCCCAAAATCGCCGAAGCTCTGGAAAAAGCAAAGAAACCCACAGTAGTATGGCTGGAATACCAGGACTGTGCCGGGTGCACCGAATCCCTCCTCCGGGCTAACCGCCCCGCTGTAGCAGAACTCATCCTTGACATCATCTCCCTGGATTACCACGAAACGGTAATGGCCCCCGCCGGCAAACAGGCCGAAAAGTCCTTTGAAGACGCCATAGCTGAAGGTGGCCACATCGTGATCGTGGAGGGCTCTATCCCCACCGCCGATGGTGGCGTTTACTGCACTATTGGCGGAAAGACGGCCCTGGATCTCCTCAGGCGAGCTGCGGCGAAAGCCGCTGCCGTCATTGCGGTGGGCAACTGCGCCTGCTTCGGAGGCATCCCTGCTGCGAACCCCAACCCCACCGGGGCCAGAGGAGTGAGGGATGTGGTCTCCGGCGTCCCTGTGGTAAACATCCCTGGCTGCCCTCTCAACGTGGACAACCTTACCGCCACTATCGTGCACTACCTGACCTTCGGGAGCCTCCCTGCCACTGATGGCCTGGGGCGTCCTCTCTTCGCCTTTGGCAAGCGCATCCACGACCACTGCGAGCGGCGAGCCCACTTTGATGCTGGCCAGTTCGTGGAGCAGTGGGGCGACGAGGGCCACCGCAAGGGTTGGTGCCTCTACAAGATGGGTTGCAAGGGCCCCGAAACCTACCACAACTGCCCTGATGTCCGCTGGAACGAAGGCGTCTCCTGGCCTGTGGGCTCCGGCCATGGCTGCATTGGCTGTTCCGAGCCAGGCTTCTGGGACACGATGAGCCCCTTCTACCGCCGCTTGCCTCAGGTTCCCGGTTTCGGCCTTGAAGCCACTGCCGATAAGATCGGCCTTGGTCTGGTGGGAGTGACCGCGGCGGGCATTGCCGCCCATGCTATAGGAAGCGCCGTAAGGGCTCAGGTCACAAAGCCGCCCAAAGAAAGCAAAGAAGAAAAGGCTTAAAGGAGGGGTGCCATGCCAAAGATTTGCATTGATCCCGTAACCCGAATTGAAGGACACCTCCGAATCGAGGCCCAGGTGGAAGGCGGCAAGGTTGTGGACGCCTGGAGCTCTTCCACCATGTTCCGGGGCATTGAAATTATCCTGAGGGGGCGCGACCCCAGGGACGCCTGGGCCTTCGCTCAGCGCATATGAGGGGTCTGAACAACGGTGCATGCCGTCGCCTCCGTGCGAGGCGTTGAGAATGCCCTCGGAATTGAGATTCCCCCCAATGCGCGGATTATCCGCAACCTCATTGAAGGCATCCAGTACGTGCAGGACCACGTGATCCACTTCTACCACCTCCACGCCCTTGACTGGGTGGACATCGTAAGCGCACTGGATGCCGATCCCGCCGAAACTGCCAGGCTGGCTCAGTCCATTTCCGACTGGCCCAAGTCCAGCGCCGCATATTTCGCTGGCGTGCAGGCCAAGCTCAAGAGCTTCGTTGAGGCCGGCCAGCTCGGACCCTTCGCCAACGCCTACTGGGGACATCCCGCCTACAAGCTCCCGCCCGAGGCCAACCTGATGGCTGTGGCTCACTACCTGGAGGCGCTGGAATGGCAGCGGGAGGTCATCAAGGCCCACGCCATCCTGGGCGGCAAGAACCCGCACCTCCAGACCTACCTGGTGGGTGGCGTAGCCGTGCCCGTTGACCCCAACAGCCCCTCGGCCCTCAACGCCGACAAGCTTGCCTGGCTCAAGCGCTTCTTCGTCCAGGCCCTGGACTTCGTTAAGCGGGTTTACATCCCCGATCTCATCGCCATCGCCAAGATCTACAAAGACTATGGCTGGGCCGAGATCGGCGGTGGTGTGGGCAACTTCCTGGCCTACGGCGACTTCCCGCAGACCAGCATCAACGACCCGGCCAGCTACTTCTTGCCGCAAGGCGTCATCTTCAATAAAGACCTTTCCACCGTCTATGACGTGGACCACAAGAAGATCACCGAATACGTTACCCACTCCTGGTTTGAATATGCTGAAGGCGACGGGGTTGCCAAGCATCCGTGGGACGGCGAGACCAGGCCCAAATACACCGGCCCGCAGCCTCCTTATGAGTGGCTGGAGACTGATAAGAAATATTCCTGGATGAAGGCTCCTCGCTACGAGGATAAGCCGATGGAGGTTGGCCCGCTGGCCCGGATGCTGGTGGCCTACGCCAGGGGGCATTCCAGGGTCAGGGAGCTGGTGAACTACGTGCTGGGCGAGCTGAAGGTAGGCCCCGAGGCCCTCTTCTCCACCCTGGGCCGCACGGCCGCCAGGGGCATTGAGACCCTGGTCATTGCCGAGAAGCTTGTGGAATGGACCGATGAACTCGCCGCCAACATCAAGAGCGGAGACCTACGCATCCACAACGGCGAGAAGTGGGATCCTTCCACCTGGCCCAAAGAAGCCAAGGGCTGGGGCCACACCGAGGCTCCTCGCGGCGCTCTGGGGCACTGGGTCCACATAAAGGACGGAGTAATCGCCAATTACCAGTGCGTGGTTCCCAGCACCTGGAACGGCTCGCCCAGGGATGCCAAGGGCCAGCGCGGTCCTTACGAGGAATCGCTGGTGGGCACGCCCATAGCCGACCCCGAAAAGCCCATTGAGATCCTGCGCACCATCCACTCCTTTGACCCGTGCATGGCCTGCGCGGTCCACGTGGTGGACCCGAAGGGCAGGGAATACGTGCGCATCCGCATCGCCTGATAAAAGGAGGGCGACAATGGGAAAGTCCAGGGTTTACGTCTGGGAGATTCCTCTCCGCCTCGCCCACTGGACGATTGTGCTTTCCATGATCGTGCTTTCGGTAACCGGCTTCTACATTGGGACGCCTTTCATCTCGGTGCCAGGCGAGGCCATCTACAATTACGTGATGGGGGCGATGCGGTTTGCCCACTTCGCCGCCGCCTTCTTCCTGGCGGTGGCTTTCATCCTTCGGGTCTACTGGTTCATCGTGGGTAATAAATACGCCAGGTTCACGGGTCTGTTCCCGGTCTCCAGGGACCAGCTCAGAGGCATGTGGGCCCAGTTCCGCTACTACACCTTTACTTCCAATAAGCGCCCTCACTATGTCGGCCACAACCCCATCGCCGGCCTCACCTACGTGATAATCTACTTCCTCATCTTCCTGCAGGGGCTCACGGGGCTGGCCCTCTACGGTGAAATCCACCCCGGCGGATTGTGGTGGACCCTCTTCAGCTGGCTGTTTGCCATTGCCCCCAACAACGTCCTGCGCCTGGTCCATCACCTTCTGATGTGGATCTTCATCGCTTTCTTTATGGTCCACCTCTACCTGGGCATCCTTAACGACATACTGGAGCGCAGCGGCATCCTCTCCAGCATCGTCACCGGCTACAAAAGCACAGAGGAGGAGTAAGCCTCCTTGGGCGATATACTGGTCCTGGGGCTGGGGAACATCCTGCTCAGGGACGAGGGGGTCGGCGTAAGGGTTATTGAAAGGCTTCTGGAGAAATACGAATTCCCCGAAAGGGTCCAGGTCCTGGATGGAGGTTCCCGGGGCCTGGCCCTTCTTAATTATCTGGAAGGAGTATCAAAGCTCCTCATCGTTGATGCTGTGCAGGCCGGCAGGGAGCCCGGAACCCTCATCCGCCTGACCGGGGATGAGATCCCTGCTTTCCTCTCGCCCAAGATCTCGCCCCATCAGGAGGGCCTGGCGGACTTGCTCTTTGCCGCCAGGATGGTTGACCTTTATCCCGAAGAAATCGTGCTGTGGGGGATAGAGCCGGAGGAAATTGACACTGGCCTGAGCCTGAGCCCGAGGATAGCCGCTAAAGTTGATGAGCTCGCGGAGAAGGTGGTGGAAGAGCTGGAGCGGTGGGGGGTGAAAGTCGCCCGGAAAAGCGACTTATAGAATCTGCTGTGCTACCAGCTCCACCACATCCATCACCCGGATGCGGGCTTTCTCCTGCCGGGCGGCAGCGGTGAGGGTCCGTTTGCACTGCTGGCAGGCGGATAGGAGCAGTTTGGCTCCTGTAGCCTGGGCTTCGGCTATGCGGCGCCGGGCCACGGCCGTCACCAGGTCCTTGCCCGCCATCTCCACATCCCCTCCCCCGCCGCAGCAGAGGGAATATTCCCGGTGGTGTTCCATCTCCACCAGCCTGAGCCCCGGAACCGCCCGGATGAGCTCCCGGGGCGCTTCGTATACCCCGCTGGCCCTTCCGAGGTCGCATGGGTCGTGGTAGGTGACTTTTTCCTCCAGCGGGCGGAGCGAAAGGGAGCCATTCTGCAGGAGTTCCACCAGCAGTTCCGTTATGTGCACCACTTCAAAGCCAAGGGGCTCCCCCAGGATGCGGGGGTAATCGTGCTTCCAGGTGTGGTAGCAGGACGGGCACGAAGCCACCAACCGCCGCGCTCCGGTCCGGCGGACGGCTTCCAGGTTGTGGCGCATGGTTTCCACCGCTTCATCGCCCATCCCCGCAATTATGAGGGGGAAGCCGCAGCACCATTCCTCCCCTCCCAGTGTCATGTAATCCACCCCCGCTTTCTCCAGGATCTGCACTGCGCTCTGGGGGATGGAGTAGCACTGGGGGTAGAAAGAGGCCACGCACCCGACGAAGTAGACCACTTCGGCATGGCTCTTCTTGCCCACCCCTTCCGGAATTTCGGGGAGGTTCTCGCTCCAGATTAGCCGGCTGGCGTTGTCGTCGCCGGAGATGTTGTGGCTGGCCAGGAAGGTCTCGCGGAGCTGGTCAAAGACGGCCGGGTAGAAGCCCTGCCGGACCAGGTCCCGACGCATGGCGATCCAGAGTTCCCGGGTCTGGATGTGGGCCGGGCAGACCACGGCGCACCGCCCGCAGAGGGTGCAATCGTAAACTCCGGCCGAGTGGACCCGAAGGGCTTCCGGCTCAGGAGGCCTGGAGCCGAAGAGGCGGGCCGGAAGGCTCCGCGTCCGTATAAATCCTCGCGCCGCTTCAATCTTCCGCAGAGGGGTGATGGAATCCAGTTCCGGTTTCTCGGCGAAAGTGGGGCACCAGAGGACGCACTCCCCGCAGCGGGTGCAGGCATCCAGGGCCATAAGTTGCTGAAAGGTGAAGGGGAGAGGGGCTTTCCCCTCTGCTCCTGCCGATTTCTGCCCGATCCCGTCCAGGGTGGCCATCAGGGCCGTGGCGACGGCATGCAGGAACTTGGAGTAAGGGATCGTGACAATGACTGCGGAGGTGAGGAGCCCGTGGGTGAGAAATAGCCACTGGTGCAGGCTCCCCCAGGGGAGGTTCCAGCCGGAAACGAGGCGGGAAAGCGGGTAGCCGATGAAGGCCATGTAAGGGGCAGGCCCTTCGTAGCCGGCGTTCAGCCGGACGATTTCGGTGGCCCAGCCGGTGAGGAGTATAAGCCCCAGCGCAGCCACCATCCAGTTATCCATGGCCCCTGTCCGGAGCTGAGGGGGGCGAACCACGTAGCGGCGGAAGATGTAGAAGAGGAGGCCTGCCGTCATCATCGCCCCCCCGATCTCGTTGAGGAAAGCTGTGACCGGGTGGTCGGCGGTATACCACATGGAAATCCAGGGGATGTGGCCGAGGTGAAAGAGGTGGAGGAGGACTTTTTCCGAAAGGGCGGCCAGGCCGGATAGGGTCATGAGCAAGAGAAAACCGTTCAGGAGGAGGAAGTGGCTCAGCCAGCGCCATCGGCTTTTTTGCCATAGCCTGCGGTTGAACCAGGCTTCGGTTATGAAGGCTCTGAGGATAAGGGGGAGCCTGCGGCTGAAGATCGCTCTCAGCGCTCTTCCCAGCAGGATGAGGAACTTTCGCCCGGCTGAAGCCTCTTCCGCCCCCTCCACCTGCCCCTGCAACCAGAGTCTTACCGCATCGGCCAGGCCGATAAGGAAGAAAAGCATCAGGGGGATATGTATGGCCCAGAACAGAGTTTCAGCGTTCATATCCCCCCTTTCTGCCCCGCCAATTCTGGGCATTATTATACTTCCGCCTCGGGGCTATTGCACCCTGCCACAGGAGAAGAGAGAAAGCGGGTGGATACCCCCGCAACCCCCTGGCATGGGGGCTTCGCCCCCCTGCACCCCCCGATTTTTCCCCACCCTCGTTTGCTGAGGGTTCGCCAGGGTTCAGGAGCCCCCTCATGGCCGGGTTGCGGTAGATGCCTTCTCGCCCCTTTGATTGATTTTTCTGGGGGGACACCCCCCATACCCCCCGGGAGGGGGCTCCGCCCCCTCCACCCCCATGAGAGGAAAAACAGGGGGTGCAGGGGGACCCAGTCCCCCTGACG
>DAOUBN010000267.1:0-3609 GCA_034432815.1 Anaerolineae bacterium
TGGGCGGGCGAAAGGGAGGCCCTGCTCGTCGGCTTTATCTTCGCCTTTGCGCCTTTCGGGGCATGTTTCCGGGAAGCAAGGATGTATCCAGTGATGCTGTTTCTTTCCCTCCTTTCCCTTTCGGCCTTCTCAAACCTCCTGAAGAACGGCTATTCCGCCAGAGGCATGATCTACCTGAGCACCGTCAACCTCCTGGCATTTCTCACCCATTATTACACTATCTGGCTGATAGCGTGGGAATTCGTCTGGCTCTTCGTTGAATTCTGGAAGAAGGGCAAAGCGATCAAAATATTGCCATACTTGGCTATATTTTTCGCCGCAATAATTGGCTGGTTCCTTGCCTCGGAGGGAGTGCGTTCTTCGGTTGGAAGCGTGCTTGGACAACCCCAGCCGAAAGCTCCTGTGGATGTGGAAAGAGCATTCCTTGGCGTGGTCATAGGAGGGCCTCTCATAAGGCCGATACCGCCCCTGGTGAAGGCAGCCGTTCTGATCGCATGGCTACTGGGTTTAGGGGGTTTCAGGAAGGTTGAGAAAGGGTTGATGTGGTTGACCTTCGTCCTTTTTCCTATCCTCGCCTCCATCGCTTTCCCCTGGTCAAACATAAACCCCCGTTTCTTCCTCTACATATTTTGGCCTCTGGCCCTATCCTGGGCCTCGCAATTGCGGGTCAGCCCTCCTGTTGCGAATCGGGTTAAGAGTTTGTTGACTGCTACCCTGCTTTTGCCCCTCTGGTTTTACGGGTGGTGGCTGCATCTGAACCTGAACTCCCCGGAAAACCTCTACCGCGATGCCGTTAGATACCTTGAATTTATGGAGAAGCCCGGAGATAAGCTCCTCCTTTACGGCCCCAGGCACTTCCATTTGCTAAACTTTTACTACCAGGGCTCTCTGCTTCCGGAGAAAATCTCCTTGGAAGCGATCCGCAACCTGAGGCAGAGAACGTTTGTCCTTGGTTTAGCCGGATGGGGGGAAGACCCCAGGGGAGAAATCCTGGAAGCCCTTCGGGAGAACGCTTACCTGGCCTGGGAAAAGTGGTTCTCGGATTGGGTGTATCTTGGGTTATATTACCCCCCTGTAGAACCGGCACCAGAAGCCGGGGTTTCCAGGCAGGAAAATGAATCCAAAAGCTCTTACCGGATCTTTTTGCCCCTGCTTCTCAACTGGTCTGGCAAGCCCATTGTGGAAGGCGAAGCCAGAACGGAAGGGAAAAAGTTTCCCGGGGGACTTCCATTCAACCTTACGGCAATGAAGGGAGCCTGCCTTCAGCCTTACGATGCCATCTATTACACTTTATGCCCCTCGCCATCCATTACTTCCGAGGCCATGGATGGGCTGTTTCTGAGTTTGAAGCTATACGATGAAGTGGGGCAAATCTGGGGATCGGGCGATTATCCTCTCCGTAGAGGGTGCACCAGGGCTGCCCTGGTTGTGCCCTGGGGCGCACCTTCAGGCCTTTACAGAGCAGTGGCTCAAATCTATAACGCAAAGGAAGGAGATTTCCTCAAGCCCACCGATGGGCAGCCGTGGATTACAGAACCCATCGCGGTCTGCAATACATGGCCGGATAAAATTAAGCCCCTCAATCCTGTAAACGTCACCTTCGGCCAGAAAGTCCAGTTACTGGGGACGGATAGATGGCCATCAGGAGTTGAACAGGGAACAGTCTTGCCTGTAAGCCTTTACTGGTTCTTCCCCGAAGGGGTAACCCTGGAAAAATTGACGAGGATTGTGGAATTGCGTGACGGAAAAGGCCGGGTGATAACTCGGCTGGAGTCCTTGGTAGCAGATGGCCGGGAAATTACCCGGGGGTTGTCCGACAGGTTCTCCCTGAAAATACCGGGCCGATTGCGGCCAGGCGAATATCGCCTTGAGTTGAAAGTGGTAGATAGCGATGGCAAAATTTTACCTTGCGAGTGGACTGAGAGGCTTTTCGGGAAAAAGAAAGCAGGAGAAGCCTGCGATCTGGGCAAGATTACCGTAACGCCCATAAGCCGCTCATTCCGCAAGCCTTCTGTTGATGTGCCCTTTGAAGCTAAAGTGGGAGGCATGGCCAGGCTTATAGGTTACAGGCTGGATGCTTCCCAGGCAAGGCCCGGTGGAGCACTGCGCCTGACCCTTTTCTGGCAGGCGGTCGGGGAGCCTGAAGCAGATTATACTGTTTTCACCCACCTGGTGGGGCCGGATGGGAAAGTGTGGGGGCAGAAAGATAATCCACCGGCCAGGGGCTCAAGGCCCACCACTACCTGGCTAAAGGGGGAATACATAACGGATGATTACCTGATCCCGATAAGTCCTGAAGCCCCTGAGGGCCTCTACACCCTCTACACCGGTTTCTACGACCCCCAGACCATGGAACGCCTCCCGGCTTTCTCCGGGAGCGGTGAGCGGTTCCCCAATGACGCCATACCTTTGGCTAAAGTGGAAATAGCCAGAAAATGAAGAAACTCAATATGAGCCCTGGGCCGTAAGGAAAAGGGGCCGAGGGATTGAACCGCCTGCTGGCGAGTCCTCTGAGCATAATCGCTAAAGCTGCTGCGCCGTTGAGGAAAACGCCGGCCAGAAGGGCTCGCAAGCCCTCAGGGTAACCCAGAACGGTCCCGATCAGGAGGGCCAGCTTCACATCACCCATCCCGAAGGCCACTTCTTCAATGGATTTCCACCGCGCGAAAGCCTGTCCCAGGGTGTAAAAGGCGAAGAAGAGAAGGAAAGAAAGGACTCCACCGGCGAAGTGGTTCTGCAAGCGGGGGAGAAGGTCAGCGGAGCCTTTCAGGCTCTCCCCTGTCAGCGCTAAGATGATGGTCGGGAATATCACCGCATCGGGTAGGCGCCTGTGAGTTACGTCTGTGATAAACAGAATCACAAAAGCTGCGCCGCACAGGAGGGCAAAAGGAGTGTAAGGTGTGAATCCGAACTTCTGCCAGACGAGGAAAAACACGGCTGGGGTAAGGATTTCGGCCAGGGCGTAAGGGAGCAGGTAGGGGGCTCCGCAGGATGCACAGCGCCCTCTGGTTGAGACAAACTCTTTCAAGGCAAACCATGACCTGAAGGGGGACTGGCAGTAGGGGCATGAGATCTGGGGTTTCCCGGTTAGGGCCAGATTGGCCAGCCTGGTCAGCATGGGGCCAAGGAGAAAGCCTGCGATGGCGAGCAAAAAGGCCATGTCCTTCTCCAGGGCAAAAAACAAAAGGCGGCGGCCGGATTCGAACCGGCGAATGGGGGTTTTGCAGACCCCTGCCTTAGCCTCTTGGCTACGCCGCCTTAAAGAGTGGGCCCACCTGGATTCGAACCAGGAACCCGCCGGTTATGAGCCGGCCGCTCTACCGTTGAGCTATGGGCCCGAAGCGGGAGACGGGACTCGAACCCGCAACACACGGCTTGGAAGGCCGTTGCGCTACCTTTGCGCCACTCCCGCTCAATTTTCTGGTCGGGGCGAGAGGATTTGAACCTCCGACCTCAGCGTCCCAAACGCTGCGCGCTCGCCAGCTGCGCCACGCCCCGCTCTAATTATATTATACTCACAATGCCAGCTTTAGTCAACCTGGCACTTATCGCCTCCAGGGCCTTTCAGTTTGGAAGGTGTAGGGGGGCGAAGCCTCCCATGCCAGGGGG
>DAOUBN010000268.1:0-2814 GCA_034432815.1 Anaerolineae bacterium
CGCTGCCTCCTCCCTTATGTCACCAGGGTGATCGTGGTGGCGGAGGGGAAGATCCAGCTGGATGGCCATCCCCGCCAGGTCCTCAGGGAGCGGGTTGAGGATTTCGGCCTGAACCTCCCGGCGCCGGTCAGGCTCTCCCGCCGGCTTGGCCTTCCGGAGGTCCTGCTCACGGTGGAAGAGGCCCTGCCCTACGCCGGAGGCAGCTCCAGAGCTATCCCTTCATCCGGAGCCGGCTCACTCCCTGCAGCAATCAGGTGCCGGGAGGTGAGCCAGGTCCTGGACGGCCACAGGGTTCTGGAAGGCATCAGCCTGGAGATCGGCGAAGGGGAGGCCCTGGCCATTGTCGGAGCCAACGGAGCAGGCAAGACTACCCTCATAAAGCACTTCAACGGCCTCCTCAGGCCTCACTCGGGAGTTGTGGAAGTCCTGGGGCTGGATACTCGCAAGGCTAAGGTTTCGGAGCTTGCGGCGAAGGTCGGAATCGCCTTCCAGAACCCGGAGGAGCAATTCTTCACCCCATCCGTCCGGGATGAGATCCTGGTGGGGCCGCGCTTCCTGAAGAGGGTGGACGAGGGCTGGATTGAGGAGCTTGTGGAGCTCTTCGGCCTGCGCGGGCTTCTGGACAGGCCTCCCCTGTCCCTGAGCGAGGGGGAGAAGAGGAGGGTGGCTTTCGCTTCAATCCTGGCCTCCAGGCCCAGGGTGATCGTGCTGGACGAGCCCACGGCCGGCCAGGATGAATTTTTCCGCAGGCGCCTGGCGGAACTCCTTAAGACCCTCAGGGCCAGAGGCCACACCGTGGTCCTGGTTACCCACGACCTGGAGTTCGCCCAGGCGACGGCGCAGGAGTGGGCGGTGATGGCCGGAGGCCGGCTCCTCAGGAAAGCCCACCCCTATCTCGTAATGTCCGACAGCGAGCTCATGGAGAAAGCCTCGCTCTTCCCTACCGAGAGCTTCCTTCTGGGGCTGGATTGAGGACCGAACCCACGAAATCCCTGTGCCCCCTGACGAACTCCTCCGGGCTCACCCTGCTTCTGCCCTCAAGCTGGATTTCCGTAAGGAGAAGCGCTCCCGAGCCGCAGGCCACTTTTATCCCCTCCCCATCCCTGAAAACCGTCCCGGGAGCATACCCGGGGGAAGAAGGGGAAGGGGCAGCTTCCCAGACTTTGAGGAGTTTACCCTTCCAGAAAGTGAAGGCGCCGGGCCATGGGTTGAAAGCCCTGACTTTCCGGGCCAGGATTTCCGCCGGAAGCCCCCAGTCCATCAGGCCATCCTCCTTCCTGAGGGGCCTGGTGTAGCTGGGTTCTCCCTCCTGAGGCGATGGCGTTATCTGACCTTTGAGCCAGGCCGGAAGGATCTCCACGAGAAGCTCGGCGCCGAGGCGGGAGAGCTTCTTCCTCCGGGAGACCGCAGTGTCCTCGGGGGAAATGGGGATGGCCTTCCGGGCCACCACCGGGCCGGTATCAAGGCCCTCATCCATCAGGATGATGGTCACGCCTGTTTCCCGATCGCCGTTCAGGATGGCGGCCGGGATTGGCGCCGCCCCCCTGTAGCGGGGGAGGAGGGAAGGGTGGACGTTCAGGCAGCCGGGCGGGGGGAGCCTGAGCACTGCCGGGGGGAGGATCTGGCCGAAGGCTGCCACCACGATGACTTCCGGCTCTTTTTCCCGGATCCAGGCTATTGCTTCCTCCCGCTTAAGGCTTTCGGGCTGAAAGACCGGGATCTCGTGGGCCAGGGCGAGTTCCTTGACCGGGGGAGGCTTGAGCTTAAGTCCCCTCCCCGCGGGCCTATCGGGCTGGGTTACCACTCCCACCACCTGATGGTGAGCCAGCAGCGCTTGCAGTATCGGGATGGCGAAGCCGGGCGAACCCATGAAGAGGACTTTTGCCTTCACAGGTATCTCTCCGCCTCCGGGAACTTCCACGCCAGCTGCTCCCTGTAGGTTGAATGGGGGCGAAACCGCCTCCGGACTTCCCCGGGGGAGGCATTCCCCACAACTTTTATCCTGGAGATCTCCCCAACCCCCAGCCCGCTGACCCTGCAGTAGTGGAGATAACCGATCTCGTCTGGGTCAAAACCCATAAGGTAGGCGGTGAGGGAATCCACCGCGAGGGGGTCAGTCCCGGCCAGGGCTATCCGCCAGGGCACGGGGCTTCCCAAAACCGGCCCATTCCCCTCCATCCCTTCAAACCCGTCAATGACCGAAAGGTGAGGCCAGACCAGCCTGGCCAGGCGGCAAAGGTTCAGGTTTATGGCCTTATACCCCTGGTGGATCGCGGCCTTATCGTTCCGGAAGAGGGCCTTTGAGGACCGGGCTTTGACCTTCTGGGCCAGGGGCGAGGAGGATAGCCAGGATGGGGTGAAGCGTCTGGCCAGGCTGATGAGGGCGGAAGCTCCTCCCTGGTCCCTTATCAGGCTCCCCACGATTATGTTCTTAAGGGAGAGGGTGACTATCACGGTGTCGTGGGTCTTGGGAGGGGTAACGCTTATGCGGAAATCGCTTTCCAGGACGGTTCTGGCCAGCCGCACCTTCATGGGCTGCAGCCGGGAATCCAGAACCTCCACTTCTTCCCAGTCATCCGAATTCAGGTCCATGAGCATGGCATCGTATTCTGAAGCCAGTGGGAGGTAGCCGTAGTTCCTGAAGCCCTCAAAGGTTGAGGATGAAGCGGCCCCCTCGGCTATAACGAGGGGGCCTGAGTAGCGGGCTCGGACGAAATCCAGCACTGCTCACGGGGCTTCCCAAAACCGGCCCATTCCCCTCCATCCCTTCAAACCCGTCAATGACCGAAAGGTGAGGCCAGACCAGCCTGGCCA
>DAOUBN010000269.1:0-2411 GCA_034432815.1 Anaerolineae bacterium
AGCCTCCATGAAACAGAATTTATCGCCCCCTTTACCCGCGATGGCCGACCGGTTTTCCTCGTCGGGGACCTCTGGGTGCAGAGTAGCCTCCCCTCCGATCTCCAGGGCTGGCAGGAAGCGCTCGGAAAAGTCCAGCTGGGCGGCGAGCGGACCTACGGCTGGGGCCGGGTGCGGCTGGAGACGGATTTTTCCGGAGGAGGGCAACAGGACAAGGGACAGACGGTAGTCGGCTATCCCTGGGAGGAAACGAATGGCGAGGTGGAGATAAAACTCCAGAAAGATTCCCATCTCACCGCGCACGCACTGGCTGCAGGGGAGGGAGCAGTCCAGAACGTGACCGGCCCGGTGGAGCCGCTGGTGGGCTGGGAGATGAATGAGCTCGGCCTTTTCCAGTTGAGCAAAGCTCTCATCTGCTGGCAGCCTGGAGCCATTGTCACCGATGCCTTGACCGTCCGGGTCGGCGCCAACGGCATCTGGGAGAAGGACCCATAAGTATAGCCCTTTCCTTGCTTCAAAGCACCAATTATGCCGCCCCCCCGATAAGGGCCTATCTTTATTCTGCCCATTGGGAATTCACGGTATGGATTCGCAGATGCTGGCCTGGGCCTTCAAGTTGTGTTATAATTTCGGTGAGGAAACCAGGGAGCGTTTGGGATGTCCAGGACTTCCCCCCTATTCAGGGTGGACGGGAAAGCCCCGCTGGCCGCCAGGATGAGGCCCCGCACTCTGGATGAATTCGTGGGCCAGGAGCACATAATCGGCCCGGGAAAGGTGCTGCGCCGGGCCATTGAGGCCGATCGCCTCTTCTCCAGCATTATCCTCTGGGGACCCCCCGGCACCGGAAAAACCTCCCTGGCCATGGTCATTGCCAACGCTACCAGAAGCCACTTCCAGAGCCTAAGCGCCGTCCTGGCCGGAGTCAAAGATCTGCAGCGCATCATTGAGGAAGCAAAGGCCCGCCGCAAAGCCTTCGGCCAGCGGACCATCCTCCTGGTGGATGAAATCCACCGGTGGAACAAGGCCCAGCAGGATGCCCTCCTCCCCCACGTTGAAGATGGCACCATAATCCTCATCGGAGCCACTACCGAAAACCCCTACTTTGAAGTGATCCCTCCCCTGGTCAGCCGCTCCCGGGTTTTCCAGCTGCGCCCCCTGACTGAGGAGGAGATCCTCATCATCCTCAGAAGAGCCTTGGAGGACAGAGAACGGGGCTACGGCAACCTGAGGGTGGAGATCTCCGACGAGGCTCTGGAGCACCTGGCACGGGTAGCCGGAGGAGACGCCAGAGTCGCCCTCAACGCTCTGGAGCTGGCCGTGGAATCAACCCCTCCAGAACCCGACGGCACCATCCGCATCACCCTTGAAATAGCCCAGGATGCGATTCAGAGGAGGGCAATTCGCTACGATAAAGAGGGGGATGAGCACTACGACACCATAAGCGCCTTCATAAAGAGCGTGAGGGGGTCGGACCCTGATGCCGCTCTATACTGGCTGGCCAAGATGGTTTACGCTGGCGAGGATCCGCGCTTCATAATGCGCCGGCTCCTCATCCTGGCCGCCGAAGATGTGGGCCTCGCCGACCCCCAGGCCATCGTGGTGGCAGCAGCGTGTGCCCAGGCCCTGGAATGGGTTGGCCTGCCGGAAGCCCAGTATCACCTGGCCCTCGCCACCCTCTACCTGGCTACGGCCCCCAAGTCCAGCAGCGTCGGCGCTTACTTTGAAGCCCTCGGAGAGATTGAAGAGCACGGGGCCGGAGAGGTCCCCCTACATCTCAGAGACCCAAGCCGTGATGCCTCGACTCTGGGCCATGGAAAGGGCTACCTCTACCCCCACGCCTTCCCCGAACACTGGGTCCCCCAGCAATACCTCCCCGAAGGGGTTAAAGGCGGGTGGTTCAGACCATCAACGCAGGGTTATGAAAAAGTCATCGCAGAAAGGCTCAGGAGGCTGAAATGTTCCGAGCAAAAATAACCTTCTGCCTTACCCTTGCCCTTTTGCTGATTGCTCCCCTGGTGGAGGCTTCCCCTTCTCCATCGGCCTGGACAGGCCTTTACTTCAGCAACATCAACCTCTCGGGAAGCCCGGCTCTTGTGCGCCAGGACCCCCAGATAAACTTTGACTGGGGAACAGGCTCGCCGGACCCCTCCATCCCGGCCGACAATTTCTCGGCCCGGTGGTTCGGTGTCTTCAACCTCACTGCCGGCAGGTATCGCTTCACCGTAACCGTTGATGATGGGGTCCGCTTCTGGGTTGACAGCGACCTCCTCATTGACAGCTGGAAAGACCAGCCTGCCACCACTTACACCGCCGAAAAGGACCTCCCCGCTGGAAATCACATCTTCGTCCTGGAATATTACGAGCACACCGGCTTCGCTGTTTTGAAGCTTTCGTGGGAAAAAGTCACGGCCCCT
>DAOUBN010000270.1:0-13240 GCA_034432815.1 Anaerolineae bacterium
CCCTTCGCCCGCGTGGCCGCCGTCGTGGCTGTCGCCCTCCTGCCTTTCCGGCTGACCCGGGGGACGGTCCACGGAACCCTCATGCTTCTAAGTGGAGCCATCCTGCAACCCCTGGCGGTCTGGGCCCTGACTCAGCCCCGCTCAATTTTCTACGTCCCCAGGCCGGAAGCCCGCTATTTCATGCCCTTTGCCCCCTTCTTCTACTCGCTGCTGGCCCTTTCCCTCGCGGCCATGGTGAAAAAGCTACGGCTTTCCGGTTGCCTTTTAACCGCCGGGGCATTCGCCCTCATGCTCCTTTTCCTCCCCAGCTACTATGCAGAGAGGGATTGGGAAGATGACTTGCCCGCCATGGTTCGCCTCATCCGGGTTTACGGCCGTCCCGGCGACGCCGTGGTTCTGGTTTCGGGCGACAGGCTCCCGGAGTTCGGCTACTACTACAACTCCCCTTCCGGCAGTCCGAACCTTCCCCTTTACACAGTCCCCCGCCTTTCCCCCACCCTTTCCCCGGAAACCGTTGAGGCTGAACTGGGCTGGATAATCGGCAATCATCCAAGGGTCTGGCTGGCAGCAGTCAGGCCTTTCCTCCAGGACCCCGAAGGCCTCGCCGTGAAGTGGCTTTCGGAGAGGATGAAACTCACGCTGGCCTGTCACTTCAAGCTGGATTCGCTCTACCTTTTCTCCCACGAGGACGAGCCAGCCATCCCGTCCGGAAGGGTAAAGCCACTGGTTCCTCTGAGCGTGGAGCTGCCTCACGGGGTAAGGCTGACCGGGTATGACCTGATGGACCGGAAAGGCAGGGTGGGGGCGACCATCCACCTGGGGCTTTTCGTAGAAGCTGAGGAGCCGGCCCTCCTCAAGGTTGAGGTCGTTTCCCCCCGGGGCACCCCCCTGGCCGTTGATTCCTTCGCCCTGGGGCCAGGCCACCACTACAGGCTGGCAGGGTTCAGGATCGCCCCCTTGCAGCCAGGGGAATACAGGCTCAGGGTAAGGGTGGACTCGGAAGCGGCGTATCTGGGAAGTGTAAAAGTGGAGGGAGGGGCCTCCGCCCGGGTTCAGGAGGACATACCGCATTCGGTCTCGGCCAGGCTCGGGGACAGGATATGGCTCAGGGGGTACAGCCTGGCGAGAGTTAAAAATCATTTTCTTTGGGGGCTTCTGAAACTGCTGTTTCCCGGGCGGGAAGCCTGGACCTGCAGGCTGGTCGGGGAGAAAGATCCTGCCCTCCTTCACCCCGGGGACACCCTGGTCCTCGGGCTCTTCTGGGAGACCGAGGCCCCCGTTGAGCGGTCCTTCACCGTCTTCACCCACCTTATCGCACCTGTCCTGAACCCAGCCACAGGCAAGCCCGTCTGGGCCCAGGACGATCAGGAGCCGATGGAGGGGCTTTACCCCACCACCCACTGGTTCCCGAACGTGGTCTGGGAGGACTTCTACGAACTCACCCTTCCGGCCGACGCCCCTCCCGGCGATTACGCCCTTGAAGTTGGGATGTATCTCAGGGAAACAGGGGAGAGGCTTTCGGTCGCCGGCGATGGCGCCGATGCGGAAGCCCGCCGCATAATTCTCAGGACTATCAGGGTGGAGGAGTAGCCTATGGGTATCATGGAAGATATAAAGTCTGCGGCTTTTGAGGAAAGCGGAGTTCAGGTTCTGGGGGTGGAAGCTGCCCGGGAGATCGCCGAAAAGTGGGGGGTGAAGCTCAGGGATGTGGAGCTTGCAGCGCTGGAAGCTGGCTTCATGCCCCGCCGCTACCTCCGCAACCTCGGGACGGTCGGGCTTGAGGGGCAGATCAGGCTCCTGAGGTCAAGGGTTGCGGTGATAGGCCTCGGAGGGCTTGGAGGGCATATCTGCCTGGCCCTGGCCCGAATGGGCGTGGGGACCCTGGTCCTGGCGGATGGGGATGTGTTTGTGGATCACAACCTCAACCGGCAGGCCCTGAGCGATGTGAGCCTTCTGGGCAAGCCGAAGGCCGAGGCAGCCAGAGAGGCAGTGGCCCGAATAAACCCGGCTGTGGAAGTGATAACGTGGAAGGAATTCGCCCGGCCCGACAATCTTGAGAGAATCCTGGAAGGCTGCCAGGTGGTGGTGGACGGGTTGGACAATCTGCCGGCCAGGCTCAGGCTGGAGGAAGCGGCTAAAAAAGCCGGCATTCCCATGGTTCACGGGGCGATAGCCGGTTTCCTGGGCCAGGTTACCACCATCTTCCCTGAAGACCCGGGCCTGAAAGCCCTCTACGGGAACGCAACTGCGGAGAGGGGCGCGGAGACAGTGCTCGGAACGCCAGCCGCCACCCCCATGATGGTGGCCGCCATCCAGGTCCAGGAGGTCATCAAGATCCTCCTGGGAAAGGGGACCCTCCTCAGGCGGCGCATGCTGGTGATAGATGCGGAAAGCTGGACGGTGGAAGTAGTGGAGCTTTAAACTCCTTCATGGGGGTGGAGGGGGCAGAGCCCCATCCTGGGGGGTTGCGGGGGGTGTCCCCCCGCCTTCTCTTTTTCCAGAAGGGGGGTGCAGGGGGGTGAAGCCCCCATGCCAGGGGGTATGGGGGATGTGCCCCCAGAAAAAATCAAAGGGGCGAGAAGGGAACTCCTGCAACCCGCCCACGAGTGGGCCCCTGAAGCCAGGCTTAACCGCAGCAAACGGGGGTGGGGAAAAAGAATGGGTGGGGGGACACCCCCCAATTCCCCCCGTCAGGGGGACGGAGTCCCCCTGCACCCCCTGTTTTTCCCGCAGCCCGCCCACGAGGGGGACCCTTAACCCTGGCGAACCCCAAGCAAACGAGGGCGGGGAAAGAAAAGATGGGGGATACCCCCCACTTCCCCCGTCAGGGGGATTCCATCACCCCATCCTTTGCCCGGATGCGTGAAAGCGCTGAAAAGCCCTGCCTCCTCTAAGGTAAATCCGCGGGAGGCGGCGGCTGAGGGATGCCACCACTTCGTAATTGATGGTTTCGGCCCAGCGGGCTACTTCCTCCGCCCCGATCCGCTCCCCGCCCTGCTCCCCTATAAGCACCACCTCATCCTCCACCGAAACCCCTTCAACTCCGCTCACATCCACCGCGAACTGGTCCATGCAAATCCTGCCTATTACCGGCACCCTCACCCCCTTTATCAGGACAAAGCCCCTGTTGGAGATGAGCCTGTGGTAGCCATCGCCGTAGCCAACAGGGACAAGAGCCACCGGGGTGGGGCGGGAAGTAATGTAAGTGCGGCCGTAGCTTATGGGAAACCCGGCCGGTAGAACCCTAACCCTTGCCACCCGGCTCTTGAGGGACAGGGCCGGAAACAAGGGGAACGGAGGCTCAACTTCTTCCGACGGGCGAAGCCCGTAGAGGATTATCCCGGTCCTGACCGCCTCAAGGTGCATGGAGGGGAAGCGAAGGGTGGCCGCGCTGTTGCAGACATGCCTCAACGGGAAATGGAAGCCCGCCTTCTCCAGCCTCGCCGCCACATCCATGAAGACTTCAAACTGCCTGAGAGTGTAACTCGTTGAGTCCGGATTGACCTCATCGGCGACGGAGAAGTGGGTGTAGAGGCCTTCAAGGACCAGCCCCGGAAGGGAGGCCACTTCCCTCACAAAGCCCTCCACCTCATCCGGGAGCAGCCCGAACCGCCCGAGCCCGGTGTCTACCTTGATGTGGACCGGCACTTTTTTCCCGGCTTTCACCGCTTCCCGGGAAAAAGCCTGAGCCTGCTCTGAGGTTATAAGGGTGGGGGTGAGGTCGTGGCGGACCGCCTGGGGTATTTCGGCTAATGTGATGTAATTCATAACCAGGATGGGGGCTTCTATGCCAGCCTGGCGCAGCTCAACGCCTTCGGAAACCCTGGCCACCGCCAGCCGGGAGGCCCCAGCTTCCAGGGCAGTTTTCGCCACGGGGACTGCACCGTGGCCGTAAGCGTTGGCCTTTACTACGGCTATGAGTTCAACTTTTTCGCCAATGAAAGCTTTTATGTTCCTGACATTGGCTTCAATGGCGTCAAGGTCAACCTCAACCCAGGAGGGGGAAGCGGTGTTTTCTGCTGCCATCTACCCTCCAAGGTAGGCTTTCTTGACCTCGGGATTATTGGCCAGTTCCTCGGAGGTTCCCGAAAGGACTATAGCGCCTGTTTCCAGGACGTATCCCCTGTGGGCGAGCTTAAGGGCCTGGCGGGCGTTCTGCTCCACCAGGAGGATGGTGGTCCCCTGGGCGTTTATCTCCCTCAAAACGTTGAAAATTTCCCTGACCAGGACGGGGGCGAGGCCCATGGAAGGCTCATCCAGGAGCATGAGGCGGCCCCTGCTCATCAGAGCCCGCCCCACGGCCAGCATTTGCTGCTCCCCGCCCGAGAGGGTGCCGGCCAGCTGGTTCTTCCTCTCCGCAAGGCGGGGGAAGAGAGCGAAAACCCGCTCGTAATCCCTCTTTATCTCTTTGTGGTCCTTCCTGGCCCAGGTGGCCAGCTTCAGGTTCTCCATAACGGTGAGGTTGGCGAAAATCCCCCTCCCCTCCGGCACGTGGGATATGCCCATCTCCACCACTTTGTGGGGAGGGACATTCCTCAGGTCAACCCCGTCAAAGATGATTGAGCCCCTCTCAATCGGGATGAGGCGGGATATGGCCCTGAGGGTGGTGGATTTCCCGGCCCCGTTGGCCCCGATGAGGGTTACGATCTCCCCCTCCCTTACCTCAAAGGAAATGCCCCTGAGCGCCTTTATCGCCCCGTAGGAGACATGCAGGTCTTCCACCCGAAGCAGGACATCGCCTTTCATGCCACGGCCTCCTCCCCGAGATAGGCTTCAATAACCCTGGGGTTGTTCTGGATTTCAGCGGGAGGGCCTTCGGCGATGGTTTCCCCGAAGTCCAGCACCTTTATCCTCTCGCAGATCCCCATCACCACCTTCATCTGGTGCTCAATCAGGATTATGGTAAGGTCGAACTCCCGGCGTATCCACTGGATGAGCTCCATGAGCTCCGCCACCTCGGCCGGGTTCATCCCGGCGGCCGGCTCATCCAGGAGGAGAAGGCGAGGCTCGCTGGCTAGAGCCCTGGCTATCTCCAGCCTCTTCTGGAGCCCGTAAGGGAGGCTGGAAGCCAGCCAGTCGGCCTTATCGGCGAGGCCCATTATCTCCAGAAGCTCCATGGATTTCAGCCTGGCCTCCCTCTCACTCTCCCTGACCGCTCCTGTCTTGAACATTGCCGCCAGGGGCGAATACTTTATCCTTGCAAACCTGGCCATGCGCACGTTGTCCAGGACCGTCAGGTTCTTGAAGAGGCGGAGGGTCTGGAAAGTGCGGGCGATCCCCAGGGCTATTATTTGTTCGGGCCTCTTTCCCACCAGGTTGTGCCCGTTGAAGATTATCTCCCCGGCGGTTGGGCGGTAAACCCCCGTTATCAGGTTGAAAACGGTGGTCTTGCCCGCCCCGTTCGGCCCTATTATCCCCATGAGCTCCCCTTCTTCCAGGTCCAGGTTGAAGTCATAAACAGCCCGCAAGCCTCCGAAGTAGTGAGTTAATCCCCTTATCCTGAGGATTACGGCCATTTCTCACCCCTCGCTTCCAGGATTGGCCCGGGCGGAAGCCAGCCTGGGCAGAACGATCGCCTCTCTCTCCTTCCTCCAGGCCTCCGGCCTCTCCTCCGGCGGGACCAGGAACTTCCACTCCCTCATCCCCATTATCCCCCTCGGCCTGAAGATCATCAGGAGGACCAGGAGGAGGGGGCCGATTACCCAGCGCCATACCTGGAGAGGCCTCAGGAGCTCCAGGAGGACGGTGTAGATGGTGGCCCCAAGGATGGAGCCGCCGATGCTGCCGATCCCTCCCAGGTAAACCATGACCAGGATATCGGTGGACTTGAGGATGCTGAAAGCCCTGGGGTTGATGAAGAGGAGGACGTGGGCGTAGAGGCCTCCCGCTACCCCGGCGAAGAAGGAGGCTATGACGAAGATCACGATCTTGACCGTGCGGGTGTCAACGCTCACCAGGTTGGCGGCTATCTCATCCTCCCGGATGGAGAGGGCGCCTCTTCCGTAGTTGGAGTAGACCAGGTTGCGGATGAGCCAGATGGTTACGATGACCCAGACGTAAACCCAGGCCAGGTTCGTTAGCTTTGGCATCCCCATGAACCCCCTCGGCCCCCCAACCGCCTCTATGTTCTCCAGCATGCTCTTCACGATCATGTTCCAGGAGAGGGTGACAATGGCCAGGTAGTCCCCCCTGGTGCGGAAGGAGGGGATAGCAATGATCAGGCCGGTAAGCCCCGCCGCCAGCCCTCCAATGATGAGGACCAGGGGGAAAAGGAACGGGGCGTAATCGGAGAGGCCCAGCCTGGGCAGGACCCAGACGGTGAGGATGGAGGAGACGTAAGCACCCACGGCCATGAAGCCCGCATGGCCCACCGAGAACTCCCCCATGTAGCCGTTGACCAGATTCAGGCTCAGGGTCAGGATGATGTTTATCCCCACGTAGATGAGGACCTGCTGCCAGTAGAGGTTTATTATCCCCAGGGCCGGGAAGAAGATGGAGACCAGGAGCAGTAAAATCACAAGGCCCGGGAGAAAAGCCTTCCTTACGGGTTCAGGCCACAGGGCGTAAAAAGCGTTCAGGCTCTCGCTGAAGGAGGACCAGGACCTCTTGAGCTTTTCCATCGGAGCACCTCACACCTTCTGAGTTACAGGCCGGCCCAGGAGGCCGTAAGGCCGGAATACAAGCAGGAGGAGGAGCAGGGAGAAGGCCACAAAATCCCGGTAGGTGGAGGAAGGAAGGATCACCGGGGTGAAGATCTCCACCAGCCCAAGGAGGTAGCCTCCCAGCATCGCCCCCCGGATGTTGCCGATCCCTCCCACCACCGCCGAAATGAAAGCCCACCACCCTATCCTTATGCCCATGTAAGGGTCAATGGTGTAAACGAAGCCGTAAAGGGTTCCACCTACGGCGGCGATGGAGGCGCCCAGAGCGAAGGTTATGGAAATTATGCGGTCCATCGGCACCCCCATAAGGGGCACCGTGAACTTGTCCCAGGAGATGGCCCGCATCGCCATCCCCACCATGGTCCGCCGGACAATGGTGTCAAGGAAGAACATCACCAGGGCGGAGACGAAGATAATGATCAACTGGATGTTGGAGGTAGCGATTCCGCCGATGGTGAAACGCTGGACGGGGATTATGGGCGGGAGGAAGCGGGGGTGCGGGCCTATGGTGGCCAGGGTGAAGTTCTCCAGGAAAAGCCCAACCCCAAGGGCCGTTATCACCGCCGATACCCTCGGGGCCTTGCGCAAGGGCCTGTAGGCGAAGCGCTCAATTATCACTGCTAAGAGCGCAGTGAAGAACATAGAGGCCAGCATTGTCAGGAGGAAAGTGATTATGCCCGGAAGCTTCAGGGCATAGGCCATAAGCGCTGAACCCACAAAGAAAGCCACATAGGTGCTGACCATGAAGATATCGCCGTGGGCGAAATTGATGAGGGTGATGATGCCATAGACCATGGTGTAGCCCAGGGCGATGAGGGCGTAAACGCTTCCCAGCTGAAGGGCATTGAGAACCTGCTGCAGGAAAGCCTGCATGGCCCCTCCATTATCAGGCGGGGGCGAGCTTCAAGCCCACCCCCGCCCAGGAATTTTTGATAGAGAAATCAGGCTTTACGGCTTGGCAGTGGTGTAATAAGTGAACTTCCTCCCCGGAACATCCACCTTCAGGACGACGGCGCTCTTTATGGGGTCGCCGGTGCCCTTATACTGCATGACCCCGGTCACGCCCTCATACTCCTTGATGTTCCTGAGGGCCTCCACCACAGCCTCCCGGTCAATCTTCCCGGCCTGCTTGATGGCCGTGACCGCAAGGCCGAAAGCGTCGTAGGTCAGAGCCGCCACGTCGTCCGGGGTCTTGCCGTATTTGGCCTCGTAAGCCTTTATGAAGGCCTGAGCCTTGGGGGTGGCGATGTCCGGGGCATAGTGAGTGGTGAAGAACAGACCATCGCAGTCGGGACCGCAGAGGTCAATAAGCTCCAGGTTCCCCCAGGAGTCGCTCCCGAAAATCACGCCCTTGAAGCCGAGCTTCCTGGCTTGCTGGACCTGGAGGGGAACTTCGGAGTAGTAGTTGGGGAGGAAGAGCCCATCAGCTCCAGAGTTCACGATCTTGGTGAGCTGGGCCGAGAAGTCCTTATCGCCCGTGGTGTAGGTCTCGTAAGCCACCACCGGATAGCCCAGCTCCTCCATTGTCTTCTTGAAGAACTCGGCGATCCCCTTGTTGTATTCGGAGGCCACGTCAAAGAGGACGGCCGGCTTCTTCACCCCCAGCTCCACGGCCAGCTTGGCGGCCACAGCGCCCTGGAAATCGTCTATGAAGCAGGCCCTGAAGACATACTTCTTGGGCTTGCCGGTCTTGGGATCAATCGTGGTCTTGGGGTTGGTGGACCAGGGGCTGATCATGGGCATCTTGTTGGCCTCGGCCACTTCGGAGGCGGGGATGGCGTTGCGGCTGGCGTTGGGGCCTATCATCAGGAGGACCCCTTCGGTGTGGAGCTTGAGGGCGGCGGCGGCAGCTGATTCGGCCTTGTCCTCGTTGTCTTCAATGAGGAGCTGGATGGTATACTTGCGGCCCCCCACCTCTATGCCCCCAGCCTTGTTGACCTCTTCCACGAAGAGTTCGGCGGCGTTCTTGCAGGACTGACCCACCACTGGGATCCCACCGGTGAGCTCAGCGTTGACGCCTATCTTGATGACTCCAGGCTTGGGGGCGCACGACGCGGCTACAAAGCTGAGAGCGATGAGGATGGTTAAGAGCCAGACCAACCTTTTCATATCCCTCCTCCTTTGGCGAGCCCCTCATTGGGCCCTGTATTTTCTACAATTATACCCCATGTTTCCCTTAAGGGCAAATTCTACTCCACCCTCTCAATCCTGGCCCCGAGGCTCCGGAGCTTCTCGTCTATTTTCTCGTAGCCCCGGTCAACCTGCTCAATGTTCAGGATTTCGCTCCGCCCGCTGGCGCAGAGAGCCGCTATTATAAGGGCCATCCCCGCCCTTATGTCCGGGCTTGAGACCTGCTCCCCGCGGAGCCTGGATGGCCCCACCACAACAGCCCGGTGGGGGTCGCACAGGATTATCCTGGCCCCCATGGCAATGAGTTTGTCCACGAAGAAGAGCCTGCTTTCAAACATTTTCTCAAAGAAGAGGACCGTGCCCCGGGCCTGGGTGGCCACGACTATCGCTATGCTCATCAGGTCAGCGGGGAAAGCAGGCCAGGGCCCATCCTCCACCTTGGGTATGGCCCCGTCCATCTCGTCCCTCACCACCAGCTCCTGCCCAGCTGGAACCAGGATGTCCTCCCCTTTTATTTCCACTTTAACCCCGAGCTTCTCAAAGACCATGAGGGACATCCGCATGTTCTCGGGCACGGCCTTCCTTATGAGGAGCTGGCCTCCCGTGGCCGCCGCAAGCCCGATGAAGCTCCCCACTTCAATGTGGTCGGATGGGATTTCAAAAGTGGCGCCGTGGAGCTTCTCCACCCCTTCCACCACCAGCACGTTGGAGCCTATGCCCGAAATCTTCGCCCCCATCCTGTTCAGGCAGCGGGCCAGGTCCTGAACGTGGGGCTCGCAGGCAGCATTGCGGATCACGGTGGTTCCCCTGGCCAGGACGGCGGCCATGAGGGCGTTCTCAGTTCCGGTGACGCTGGCCTCGTCCAGGAGGATGTCGGCTCCGTGGAGGCTGGAGGCGCTCAGGTAATACCTGGCATCAACATCCACCTCAGCCCCCAGAGCCTGGAAGGCCAGGAAGTGAGTGTCAAGCCTCCTCCGCCCGATGACATCCCCGCCCGGGGGGCCGAGCTTCACCCTGCCGCAGCGGGCCAGCATCGGGCCGGCCAGGAGGATGGAGGCCCGGATCTGCCGGCACAGGTCCTCCCGCAGGGAGGTTTTCCTCACGTTGCGGGCTCTCAGGGTTACCTCTTTCTCCCCGGTGAAGTTTATCTCCACCCCCAGGTCCTCAAGGAGGGCCAGCATGGTCCTCACATCCCCTATGAGGGGCACATTCTTCAGGACCAGGGGCTCATCGGTAAGGAGGGAGGCAGCCAGAAGTGGGAGAGCAGCATTCTTGTTCCCGCTCGGAACCACCTCCCCTTCAAGGGGTATTCCCCCATCAATGATGAATTTAGCCATCGCCCTGCCCCTCCACGTAGATTTCATCACCGCGGCGCAGGTTGAAAGTAAGGGCTGCGTTCCCCTGCCTTATGGCGATCTCCAGGCGGCCTGTGCTCCCTATATAGGCCACAGGCTCCCCAACCGCCACATCGGCAAAGGTCCTCTTCAGGCCGCGGATGATCCGACCGGCTACTTTTATGACTACTCCTTCTCCCACGTCCTCAGCTTTAAGGTCGGTTATCAGGTTGCCGAAGCGGTCTATGTGGAGGACGTGGCCCACAATGGTGCCATCGGGGAGTTTTGAAGGGCAAGGCCAGTCCAGAAGGACAGGGTCGTCAATGGCAACCCCTAACTCCTCCAAAGGGACACCGAGGGAGATGTGAGCGGCGACCGGGGCGAAGATATCCCGGCCGTGGAAGGTGGAGCTGACCCGGGGAAGCCAGTAGCGGGGGTTCGCAAGGGAGATTATCCTGCGGACTTCCCCGGACCTGAGTACAGGGGTGAGGAGGCCATTGTCGGGAGCCAGGAAAACGGCCCTGGAGGTCTCCACGGCTATGGCCCTCCGGGCAGTGCCAACCCCGGGGTCCACCACGGCCACGTGGATTGAGCCGGGAGGGAAATAGGGCCAGGATGAATCCAGGAGGAAGGCGGCTGTAAATACATCCTGAGGGGGGACTTCATGGGTTATGTCCACGATGACAGCCCCGGGGTTTATGGAGAGGATCACCCCTTTCATCACTCCAACGAAGTTATCCGAAAGGCCGAAGTCCGTCAGCAGGGTTATCACCATGGGCATCCTCATTCGCAGCCGGGAAGTAGAGGCGGAAAACAGAACCCTCGCCGGGCCTGCTCTCCACCTCCACCCATCCCCTGTATTGCTTCACGATGCTGTAGACCACGCTGAGCCCGAGCCCGGCCCCCGTCCCCTTCGTGGTGAAAAAGGGCTCAAAGATGCGCTCCATGACTTCCGGGGTCATCCCTATCCCTGTATCGGCAACGGTCAGGAGGACGAATTTCCCGGGGTAGGCTTCAGGGTGGGCCAGAGCTTCCTCCCCTAATCGGACGTTCTCGGTCTTGAGGAGAAGCCTCCCTCCTTCGGGCATGGCATCTCTGGCGTTCACCACGAGGTTCATCAGGACCTGCTCAATGTGCCCCCTGCCGGCTTTAACCGACCAGAGGTCCGGAGCGAGATCCAGGACGAGCTCCACTTCCCTGCCCATGGTGCGGGCAATGAGGCCCTCCATTTCCCGGATCAGGGCGTTCAGGTCAAAGGTTTCCGGCGGCGGAAACTCCGCCCGACCGAAAAGCAGGAGCTGTCTCATGAGGGCCGAAGCCCTCTCGCAGGAGCTCCTCATTTCCTCCAGGAGGGCGCAGCTTTCCTGTGAGGAGAGGCTCCCCTCAAGGAGCAGGTCAAGGCCGGCCATTATCGGAGTCAGGAAGTTCTTGAGATCATGGGCTATGGTCAGGGCTACCCGGCCCGCTGCCTCCATCCTCTGGGCTCTCAGGTAAAAGCTTTCCATCCGCCTCAACTCGGTCACATCCCTGGCTATGCAGAGAGCTCCATCGGGCAGGGGGTAAAGCCGGACCTCAAGGAATCTCTCCCCTTCCGCTGTGGGGCGGGATATGGAGACGGTGTGAATAGCGTTCCTTTCAATGGTGCGGCGAAAAGCCTCATAGAAATCGGAGAAAGCTGGCTCACCGAGGCATTCCTCAATTTTCCTGCCCGTTAATTCTTCAGGCTTTGCGCCCAGGAAGCTCGCCCCGGTCTCGTTCACCTCCCGCAGCTTCAGGTTGCGGTCCACAGCCCACAGGCCATCGGTTATGGAATTGACCAGGAGACGATACCATCTCTCGCTCTCCTCCAGCGCCCTGCGGCTTTCCTCCAGCGAGGCCAGGAGGTCGTTAATTCTCCTCCCCAGCTCCGCCAGCTCATCCTCCCCATTCACCGGAACCCTTGCCGAGATGTTGCCGGATAGGGCTATGGCCTTGAGAGCTTCGGAAAGGCTGGCCAGCCTGGAGAGGAGGTGAAGCCGCAGGAACAGGAGAATTGCCCCGCCGAAGAGGATGCCTGTGAGGAGGATGAAGAGGGAAAAATAATAAAAAGCGGCCTGGCTCTGCCTTTGGAGCTCCCTGGGCATCTCAACCCTGAGGACCAGAGCCGGCCGGCCGTAGAGGTCGCTGATGAGGGCGAAAGCTTCAAGGGTTCGGGGGCTGGGGGCCCGCAGGGCGAAGTTCTCCCCCCGCGAGAGCTCGCGGGGCAAATTGGGCTCCGAAGGGGCTAAGAAGGAGACAGGGAGGCGAACAAGCCCGGAAAGCCTTCCGGCATGAGCCCGGGTGAGGTAATAGCCCATGACGAAGGTCCCCATTATCGGGCCTTCTTTCCTGCTGGTGACTATGGGGTGGATGGCGACGAGCATCGGGCCAGATGGCAGGGTGATGACCCCCACCTTCCCATCCTGGGGGCTCTTATGGATAAGGAGAGGGCTCCCGTCCGAAAAGTGCTCCTCCCAACCTTCCGGGAGAGGGACCTCTCTGTGCAGGTCAAGGTCGTAAGCCTTGCCGTAGACGAGCTCTCCGGATGAGCTTATGTAAAGGATAAGGTTTATCCCGAGGCCTTCAAAGGTTTCATCCACCAGGTTTGAATTTATGTAATCCTCCGTTGGCTCCTGGACGAAGTAATAAGTATCGTCCCAGGCGGCCCAATCCTCCGCCAGGGCCAGCAGGTTCTGCTCCTGGCTTTCCAGGAAAGCCAAGGCCCGCTCCAGGTTCCTGCGAGCGTATTGCTCCTCAAGGCGGGCGAAATCCCGGTAAAAGAAAATCCTCGCCGAGAGGTAGAAGACACAGAGCTGGAGGATGAGAAGGCAGGCGATTATCAGAAGGACTTTTCTGGTCAGGTTCATTGGACCTCCTGCTGCGGTGGCCTGGTCCAATTATACTTGAAGGTTACAGAATTGCAAACTTCTACGATTGAAAAATGGGGGTGGAGGGGGCATGGCCCCCTCCACCCCCATTTTTCAACCGGGGGGTGCAGGGGGGCGAAGCCCCCATGTCGGGGGGGTGCGGGGGGTGTCCCCCGCCCTTTTCTTTTTCCCCACCCCCGTTCCCTGTGGCCCCGCCTGGCTTCCGCCT